>JAHJDB010000104.1 GCA_018812765.1 Nanobdellota archaeon | reverse complement strand
TGCATCAGCAATATTGTTATCAGTAACTCAAACATTGAGGATGAATGGAAAGAATGTTCTTGAAGGGTTGAAAGATATCCTAAACAAACCAACTACTTCAGGATACTAAAGTATTACGGTCATAATTAAGTTATTTATTGAGGAAATTAGGTTTATTCTTAAATTTGTTTGTCCCAAACACGTTTCAAAAAAATTTTTATGTTTTTTAAAACAATAAAATCAATCATTCAAATATTTCTAAAAATTAAAAAAAATAATTTAAAGAAAAAGATAAAAAATCAAGAAAAAGATTTAGAAAAAATCAAGCTCCTAAAGTTCCTAAACTCAATCCTTTCCTTTGAATTATCTGATTCTTAATCTTCTCTTGCAACTCTCCTGGAAGACGTTCAAACATCTGGTCTACCAAAGAACTGTTTCCTCTCCCGCCTGTTGCAGATCTTAAATCATTACTCCAACCAAACAGATCCCCTACAGGTAATTTAGCTTTGATGACAGTGATGTCTCCTTCTTGACTCATATCAAGCAGCTGGCCTCTTCTCGAAGAAATTAATTTAGACATTTCTCCGACATATTCACTCGGCGCTTCGATCCTCATAACTTGTAAAGGTTCATATAACACCGGACCTGCTTGCATCATTGCTGACCTGATACCTTCCCGAACTGCCGGGTACATCTGTGCTGGACCACGATGAATTGCATCTTCGTGCAAAGTACAGTCCATCAAGCTAACCTTAACATTAACACAAGGCTCTTTTGCTAAAGGACCCGCCTTCATGACATCTTCAAACATGTCTAAGACTAGCTCCATGATCTCATTGATATAGACAATACCTCTAGTACTATCAACAAAAATGTTACCATTACATTCTCCTTTAACTTTACTCGCTAATTTAGTGTCCCAACCGCATTCATCTCTTAAGAAAGAGATCAATTGCTCATCTTTTTTCTTATATCTGCCGGTAGGCATCTTGCCTTCCTTGATACCTTTAGAAATTTCTTCTTCAAGAGGTTCAACGACGAAATAAAGTTTGTTATGTTTGTTAGGAGATTTTCCTTCGGCTTCGGGACTGACTTTAGTTACAGCTTCTCTGTAAACTACGATCGGCGGAGAAGTTTTAACTTCTACTCCTTTCTCTCTTATAATCCTGTTTTCAATAACTTCTAGGTGAAGCTCCCCCATACCATGCATTAAGTGTTCTCCAGTTTCTTCGTTAATCTCAACGACAATAGTCGGATCTTCTTTCTGAACCTGTCTTAAAACATCAATCAGCTTAGGAAGATCTCCTGGCCTTTTAGCTTCAATAGCCTTAGTTACAACTGGATCGAAGAGATGCTTAATCTCTTCGAAAGAATCAGCTCTACCGCCATTAGTGACGGTCTCACCAGGCATACCTGCTTTCAAACCAGCAACACCAATGATGTTACCAGCAGGAACATTATCAACGATTTCTCTTTTTGCACCATTGTAGATGTATACTTGTTGGATCCTTCCAGGGGACTTAGCCATGTTCAAGAAAACTTCTTCTCCTTTCCTCATCGTTCCACCAAAAAGTCTTCCTGCAGCGATCTCTCCTGCTTGAGGATCTACAACAATTTTTGTGATTACAAAGAATAATCTTCCGTTAGGATCGCATTTGATTAAAGCTTTTCCTTCTACACTTTCCAGATCTCCTTGCCACAATCTTGGAATCCTATATTCCTGTGCCTTAATTGGATCTGGATGATGTTTTACGACCATGTCCAGTACAACTTGATGAAGAGGCGCTCTTTTAGCTAACAGTTTTACCTTCTCTTTAATCTCTTCATCTGTTCCTTGATAAGCATCAATGATATCTTTAAAACTTACTCCTTTTTTCTGCATATAAGGTAAACTTATTCCCCAATTATGGAACGCTGAACCAAAACCCACAGAACCATCTTCAATCTTTACTTGCCATTTCTCCTTATATTCTTCTGGAGCGACGCTTCTGATAATTTTGTTAACTTCAGCGATCTGTTTAATGAATCTCTGTTGCATCTGCTCTGGAGTCAATTGTAATTCCTTAATCAGACGATCAACTTTGTTAATGAACAAAACCGGTTTAACCCTTTCTTTTAAAGCTTGTCTCAGGACTGTTTCTGTCTGCGGCATCGCTCCTTCTGAAGCACAAATCAATACAATAGCACCATCTACTGCTCTCATTGCCCTAGTGACGTCACCACCAAAATCAACGTGTCCGGGAGTATCGATTAAGTTGATAAGAAACTCTTCTGTTCCGACGTTATGAACCATCGAAACAGATGCGGAATCGATAGTAATACCTCTTTCCTGTTCGTCTTCGTGAAAATCTAACTGGCAAGCCTTGCCTGCAAGTTCTTCAGACATCATTCCTGCTCCCGCTAATAAGTTGTCTGAAAAAGTAGTTTTACCGTGATCTATATGTGCACATACTCCAATATTACGGATGTGTTGAGGTTTCTTCATCAACCTCAAAACCTTGTCAACCATTTTTTCTGCCATTGTAAATATTTACCTCGTATTTAGATTATTAAAACATTTAAAAAGTGTGAGTTTCATATGCAGTCTTATAACTGTGCAATTCACTCTCCTTGAACCAAAGGGCTACTTCAACCTTAGCTTCTTCAACGTTGCCTGAAGCATGAATTAAATTTTCTATTGCCTTATTTTCCTTATCAGCATAAGCAAAACTTATGTGGGCAAAATCTCCCCTGATCGTTCCTGGAAGAGCACTTTTGGGTTCGGTTCCACCAACAATTTTTCTGATATTCTCAACAGCATTAATTCCTTCAACGCATAAAGCCATTACTGGACCTTGAGTCATAAAATTAAGCAATACTTTTAATACTTTTTCTCCTCGCCTTTCTGCAATATCCGCATAATGTCTTTTTCCAAAATCCTTATCTATCCAGGTCATTTTAGCTCCGACAATTTTAAATCCGGCATCTTCAAAACGAGTCAAGATTTTACCCATCAAGCCTCGCTTTACAGCATCTGGTTTCAGTAACACTAAACTTCTTTCTATCATTATTATTCACCCACCTAACCGTTAACTAAATTACTTAGTCTGCTCCTTTCTTTTTTTCTTTTCTGAACATTTCTGTCCATCTTGTTTTCAAGGGTTTCCTTTTTAATTTCAAAAGGTTCTTTTCACATTTGTTTGAACAGAAATTCAACACCTTACCGTTAGCGTAAACAAACATTTTTCCGGTTCCAACTTCTATCTGAGTTCCACAAAAACTACATTTAGGCATTTTTATCGCCTCCCACGTTTAGCACCACCAATACGTTGCGCTTCAATTTCTGTCTCTAAAAGCATCAAGACGTCACCGACTCTTACAGGACCTTTAACATTTCTTCTGATAGCTTTATTTTTATCTCTTCCATCTAAGATTTGGCACATGACTTGAGTAAGCTCTCCTCTGCTTCCCCCTCTGCCAACAATCTCTTTGACTTCTGAAGGGATGCCAGGAGTGAATTTTACTTCGCCTTCTACCTTGATCTCTTCATCTTTGCCTTTTGAAAACATCTTCTTAGCCATGCTTAATCACCTTTAGCTAGAGATTCAATAGCAGATTTAGCGTCTCCTTCTCTTACTACCGCAACAGCAGCTGTTGAAACAGCCAGACCAGCAGCAGCGCCTAAATCATCTTTCTTAGAAATACCGAAACAAGGTATGTTCTTCTCTTTACATAAAAGAGGAAGATGCATAACTATCTCTTTAGGAGTAACATCTTCTGCATAAACAACTAATTTTGCTGTACCTTTCTCAATTGCTTTAGTTGCTTCATTAGCACCTTTACTAATTTTTCCGCTTGTACGTGCGATTTCCACCGCTTCTAATATTTTTGCTTCATCAGCCATTTTATATTTACCTCCACATAGGATTATTTATTTTTGTAACAATTAATTAGAATTGCTACCTCGTTGTCTTCACCAACTCATTGGTAATGTTGTCTAAAACGGTGCTTGTTTTATAAAGGTTTTGGATAATATTAGTGTAGACAAGACCAGAAAGTCAAGGACCCTTCTTTTTCCAATTGAGGTGTTACTGGATGCTTACCATCAGTGAACATAGGTGGAAAAAGAAGATTTTATAATGATTTCTTTCTTAATAATAATAGAATGAATGTTTATCAGAAAACTAGACTATTTTTATTAAGCCTGATGATGGGAATCCCTACGATCTCTACAAGCACAATAGCAGGAATCAATTATTTCCTCCATCATGATTCCACAAAAGTTATTGAAACTGAAGTAGGCAAGGTAACAATAAAAAGCAAGATGGATGGAATTGCTGCTTATACTACTACAAAATTTCTTAACGGCAAGCCTTTCTTTGTAGAAAGATATAATCCTGAAAAAGGCAGTTATAGATTTATTGACAAAGATTTGGACGGTCTTGTAGACGAGATTTATGAAGAACCGGGATTCTGTTCGTGGAAAAAAGGGGTTAGTTATGTCAGAGAATTCGATTTTGAACAGAATCCGGAAATATTCTGGAAAGCTGACCGGGAATTTAAAGTTCAGGTAAAATTATTTGGATATGATTACTCGGACACGATCAGATAATCAGATTTAAAGAGGCCTAAGAATCACAATCTTCTTAAATTATTTTATAATCAAAGATTGTTATGTGCGGAATTATCGGTTATATCGGTGAAAAAGAAGCTAATGATATTTTGATTTCTGGTTTAGAAAAATTAGAGTACAGAGGCTATGATTCTGCTGGCGTTGCCATTGCGCATGAAAGCCAGATTAAGATTAACAAGGTGAAAGGAAGAGTAGAAAACCTCAAATCAATAACCATTATCGGAAATATCGGTATTGCTCACACTCGATGGGCAACCCATGGCAAGCCTTGTCAAGAAAATGCTCACCCCTTTGTAGATGAAACGAATAATTTTGCGATCGTGCATAACGGAATTATTGAAAATTATCTGGAATTAAAAGAAGAATTAAGCAGAGAAGGAGTTTCATTCTCTTCTAACACAGATTCAGAGATAATCGTCCATCTAATCGCCAAAAATTACCATGACAACTTGAAAGAAGCAGTGTTAAAGACGATAAAAAAATTAGCCGGAGCTTATGCTTTCTGCGTGATCAAAAAAGACGCTTCTGAGATCATCGGGGCCAGAAACGGTAGCCCTTTAGTTGTTGGAATTGCTGATTCAGAAAACTTTCTTGCTTCCGATGTTTCTGCGCTGATAGAACATACCAAAAAAGTAGTTTATCTTAACGACTTTCAGATAGCTGAATTGAAAAAAGATTCTTGTAAAGTCTATAATTTTGACGGTGTTGAAGAAAATTATGAGATTAAAGAAATAAATTGGACTCTTGAGAAAGCTCAAAAACAAGGGTATAAACATTTCATGCTTAAAGAGATCTTTGAACAACCAGATATTATTAGGGAGACTATGAAGGTTCCTATCGCTATCGAAAAAAATTTCTCGCGCATAATCATGGTTGCTTGTGGTACAGCAAGTTATGCCGGGCTTATTGGTAAATATCTTATTGAAAAATTAGCAAAGATACCTGTAACCTATGAAATTGCCTCAGAGTTCCGCTACAAAGAACCTTTGATTTCTAAAGAGGATTTAGTTGTTGCCATATCTCAAAGCGGAGAAACAGCAGACACTTTAGCTGCTATTCGTCTAGCAAAAGAAAAAGGAGCTAAAACATTAGGGATAATAAATGTCATTGACAGTACGATCGCTAGAGAAGTTGATAAAGTGATTTATACTAGAGCTGGACCAGAAATAGGGGTCGCATCCACAAAAGCTTTCCTTTCCCAACTGATGATAATTTACAAGTTAGCCTTCAATCTTTCCGATCAAGAAGAATTGTTAGAATATATAGATGATATTATTCTAAAGATCAAAAGTATTCTCTCCAGAAGTGAAGAAATTAAAGAATTAGCCCATAATTATTATCTCTCCCATAATTTTCTATATATTGGTAGAAATCTTAGCTTTCCGCTTGCTCTGGAGGGAGCGTTAAAATTAAAAGAGATTTCCTATATTCACGCTGAAGCTTATCCTGCAGGAGAGCTTAAACACGGTCCTATCGCCCTGGTCTCGGAAGAGATGCCCACTTTAGCAATATGTCCTAAAGATGCGGTTTACCCCAAGACTTTTAGTAATATTGAAGAGATTAAGGCCAGAGAAGGAAAGGTGATTTCAATTGCTACAGAAGGAGATGAAGACATTAAAAAAATCAGTGACGAGGTCTTTTACGTTCCAGAAGTAAAAGAAATTTTTTATCCCTTAATCTGTTGTATCCCTCTGCAATTATTTGCATATCATATCGCTGACTTTAAGGAGTGCGATATCGACAAGCCCAGAAATCTTGCCAAATCTGTTACGGTTGAATAAGCTAAGAATTAAGCAGAGAATATTATTTTAGACAAACTTATACTCCCCTAAAAAGTAGCTTCTTAAAATATAAACAAAAAAAGAAAATAAAAAATTTAATATCTAGCCAACCCGACTACAGCTTTTAGTCCTGCAACTAACACTGAAGGCACAACGAAAGCCATAACAGTTGTTAAGACGCTGTCTAAATAAGGACCGATTAAATTAACTGCCCCTAGGATGTTCTTGCTTAAACTGATCACTACAACCAAAGCTGTAACATATAATACATAATCTTTCTGTTCAGAAGAACTGATGTTAAAAAATCCTACCACTAGCCCTGCTAAAATCAAAAGACTTGTCAACCAAGGCAGCCATCCTGCTGGTAAAAGACCTGCAACCAGACCTAAAACTAAAGCCAAGATAACGCCCGTTGTAAAAGCATAAGCAACTAGCTTATTGGTTAACCTACCAACATATCCTTTTTTTGCCATTAATATCCCCTCTTTTTTTTGTTATTACTTTAACTTTAAAATTAAAGTAAGATTTTGTCTTAATAATTAAAGAAATAACTTATATAAAGTTTTGTTGTCTTTTCAGAGTGAATCTTTCTTGTAAAATAAATTTATTTGTTTTAGGATTACACTTAATTGATGATGTTCACACCATGAAGAAGGAATAATTACATTTTTCATATTACATATTTCATAAAACTAATTTTTGGAATTTTTATAATCTCAACAACAATAATAAATATAAACTATTAATAACAAAACTGCTTCATGAAATATGCTCATCTAGCTGATCTGCATCTTGGTTCTTGGAGAGACTTAAAGATGCGAGACCTTTCAACAAAAGCGTTCTTAACAGCTCTAAATGATTGTATCATTAAAGAAGTTGACTTTATTTTATTTGCCGGAGATTTATTTAACACTTCATTACCTTCCTTAGATACTTTAAAGATAGTCACTAAAAAATTAAAAGAATTGAAAGACAAAAATCTCCCGGTATACGTGATTGCTGGATCACATGACTTCTCTGCTTCTGGAAAAACCATGTTAGACGTGTTAGAAAATGCCGGCCTAATAAAGAACGTTTGTAAAGGGATAGTAAACCTAGACACCAAAGAATTACATCTAAATTTTTCGATTGACGAAAAAACAAGAACAAAAATTACTGGAATTCTAGGAAGAAAAGGACTATTAGACCGGACCTATTACCAAAACCTTCATCGTGAAACTTTAGAAGCAGAAGAAGGTTATAAGATTTTCATGTTTCACACTACTTTAAATGAGCTAAAACCTAACCATTTAGAGATGCTTGAATCACAACCAGCTTCGTTCCTGCCCAAAGGATTCAATTATTATGCTGGCGGACATATCCATCACCCGACAAAAGTTGAACTTCCAGGTTACGGAACCTTAACTTATCCCGGAGCTTTGTTTCCCAATAATTTTTCAGAGATAGAAAAATATGGAAAAGGGGGGTACTACATAATCACTGCAGATGAAGAGAATCAGAAGATAGAGTGGGTTCCGTTAGAGATTGTTAAACATCAACATTTATACTTAAACTGCAGCCACAAATCATCAGAAGTAATTACTTTTGAGATTATAGAACATTTCAGAGGCAAGGATTTAGAAAACACCCTTATAACAATAAGATTATCAGGAAAGATAGAACAAGGTCGGGTTTCTGACATAGACTTCAAAAATATCTTTGAGCTTTTATATTCTCAAGGAGCTTATTTCGTCCTGAAAAATACTGCTAGGCTTAACAGCGAAGAATTTGAAGAGATTAAGATAGCTAATTCTAACCCTGAGTCGATAGAAGAAGAAACCATAAAAGAACATCTGCAGCAGATAAAACTATTTGATCGGGAAACAGAATTATTTTTAACAAGATCTTTATTGACTGCTTTAAACACTACTAAAAAAGAAGGAGAAACAACCACTAATTTTGAAAACAGGATTGAGAGTGAAGTTAGTAAATTTCTAAATTTATGAAAAATTTAATCTAAATCAAAAAGTCAAAAGAATTCAATAGACTGAAACATATTTAAAAAATAATT
>JAHJDB010000007.1 GCA_018812765.1 Nanobdellota archaeon | reverse complement strand
TCGATTCTGTAAGGAAAAATATAAAGTGCGAAGCACAATAAAGGAGTGTGTCCTCTTTTATTTTAGAAAATCGCCCTCTTTTGCTTCTTTTTCTAAAAGAAGAATGAGATTTAGACTAGTGAAAATTTAATTGCGTATAACGTCGCGATTAACCGAAGTTTCAAAGGGGTGGCAACTGAGATGAGGCACCCCACAGCTCGTGCAGGTTAGGGTAAATTTTTTAACGAAGTATAAAATATTTGGATTGAAATTTGGGTGAAGTGGAGTTTGACTACGAGTGAAACGGAGTGGGCAAACGGAACGTAACTGGTTAATCGCTGTTAAATACTCCGAGTTACGTAGTGGCGAGGACAAGGTTTAAGATGAAGTCATTAAACCGCAGAGTAAAATTCTTACTTCAATAAATTCTGCCGAAGGCAAACTAACATTAAGGGGGTTTCGTCAATCAAGCTCGGAGAGCATTAAAGACTTAGTAGAAAAGGACACTTTCGTTTTTACACTTACTTAGAATTTGGGGCTAAATATTTAAACCAGTAATGATTTTTATTATAAAAGATGGTAGATAAAGACAAATCAATCATTGTTTTTCAAGGAAAGGGAATTAGGAGATTATGGTATAATAATGAATGGTATTATTCTATAGTTGATATTATTGCAATTCTGACTGAACAAGAAGATCACCTAAAAGCGAGAAAATATTGGAATAAGCTCAGTCAAAGGTTAAGAGAAGAAGGAAGTGAAGTGGTGACAAATTGTCACCGTTTGAAATTACCTGCTCCTGATGGCAAAATGAGATTAACTGATTGTGCTAATACCCAATCTATTTTTAGGATAATTCAATCAGTACCATACAAAAAGGCAGAACCGCTTAAACTCTGGCTTGCTAAAGTAGGACACGAGAGAATACAAGAAATTGAAAATCCAGAACTGGCCCAAAGAAGAATGAAGGAAATCTTCAGAGCCAAAGGTTATTCTGATGATTGGATTGAAAAGAGAATTAGGGGAATTGCAATAAGAGATGAGTTGACTGATGAATGGGACAAGAGAGGAGTAAAAGATCAAAAAGAATACGCAATTTTGACTGCGGAGATTTCTAAAGCAACTTTTGGCTTAACTCCTAGTGAATACAAAAAGCTAAAAGGTCTCAAAAGTGAGAATCTTAGAGATCATATGGAAGATTTAGAACTAATTTTCACCATGCTTGGAGAAGCATCAACAACAAAAATTGCACGAAAGAAAGATGCACTTGGATTTATTGAAAATAAAGATGCTGCGAAACGAGGAGGAGCTGTTGCGGGAACAGCAAGAAAGCAACTTGAAAGAGAGACTGGTGAAAAAGTTGTTTCTAAGGATAATTATTTGCATTTGACTGAGAAAAAGAAGAAAAAATTAATTAAGAACAAAAAGTGAAAATGCCAAATTTTATCAAAATTGAGGGAAAGAAGTATCCAACAATTATTTTAGGTGGTGATAGATTTCTGGGATGGTTTGGAAAACCTCCTGAACACCAAAAAGATGTAATTACAACAAAACCATACATTATTTCAATTATGGAGAAATGTTATCAATTGGGAGTAAGGGGTTTTGATATGTCTGTTAAGAAAGAAGTTATTGATTCTTTTAAGACTATTAAGAAAAAACATCCCGATGCTGTTGGAATTGGAAATCCAAATATGGATGCTGGATACGAATTGAATGGAAAACCATTATGTGAATTTGGTCATAGAATTATTGCCACATATATGCAGAAATTTTTTAGTAAAGAATTGAAAGAAAAAATTAAGAATCTTCCGCCAGATAGAAAAAAGTGGTTTGAATATCCAAAAGGAACAAAACCCCTAACTCAAAAAGAGATTGATTCTATTACCATTAATCTTAATAAATATCAAAAAAAGTTGAATCCTCTTAAAGGGGTTTGTGATTTTATTTTAATTAGTGAATGTCAACTAGATTGTTTATCTATTTTTGACAGATTGGATATTCATGAAAAGCTGATTAAGTTGGTTAGAGATAATGGATTTATTCCTATTGGTTTATCTGAATTAACAAGTATTTCTTTACCTAAATATAAAAAATTAGATTATGCTGCTTATTGGACTTGGATTAGTAAAGGATTTCAATTTGAAGATAAAAAATCAGCACTTAAAGAAATTTCTAAAGCAGGTAAACCAGTTACTTCGTTTAAATCATTATCTAGTGGAAGATTAATTGATAATATTGATGGAGCAATAAAATTCTTGAAAGAATCAGGACTAAGTGCGGTAAACTTAGGAGTTGAGACAGAGGAACAGGCCGAGCAAACGTTTACAATTGCTAGGAAATACTTTTAGTTGTCAAGTGTCCCCAATTCTTTTTAGTTAAAGTCATTAAATGCGTAAGCATCTTAAAGAGAGTGTCCTCATCCATTTTTTAAGAAACCCCCTTTATTATCGTATAAGTAAGAATTTTATTGTATTTAACAGTTTCTAGGCGCAGTATCCTTTTGAGGGAGTGACGCTGATAAGGGCCGAAACTGAAAAATATTGCGCCTAGAAACAAAACTAAAGGGAAGGGAGGGAGGGAAAAAATTAAAAAAGAAAATAAACTATACACCTAACTAGTTCTAATTATACACCTAACCAGTTCTAATTCATCTAATAGCCTGCTCATTTGATAAACTTCCTAACTAAATAATCACAGTTCTCTGGCTACATGGTTATTTATCTCCATGAAATAACCAGCCCAATAACGGGCCGAATAAAAAGCCTTCATCTTAGACCTCTGAGACATCCTACTATAAAGAATGCTCTGTACCTCCTTGGCAAAGTTCTCCACGACCTCCAGGTTGCGCTGAAGACATTGTTCTTTTTTATCCATTTTTAATACACCTCTTGGTTTTTCAACAACTTACTGCGAAAAGAGCTGATGTGATTTGCCGGCATGAGAAAATTACAATCTGTTCCTTAAGCACCACCAGATAAACCAAGAAGGATGTTGACTAAAAAGATAAACCAGGACAAGCTCACTGGACAGACAACCTTGACCAGTGCGAGAACTTCTGAAAAGAGAAAATTTTGAGGATAGAGCAGTTCAACTAAGACCAAATTACCACTGGACAACCACGGGTAGAAGTTATAAAGGATCTCTGGTCATAGATAGGCCAGAGGTGATCAGATTGTTTGAAATAATGGAACAGGAAATGAAACTGAAAAATTTTTCCAGAAAAACCATCAGCACATACTTATATTACAACCACGACTTTATCAAGTTCTGCCAGAAAAGTCCTCGAGATGTTACAGCTAAAGATATCCGGCTTTACCTTCTAAACTTTCTAGAGAAAGGCAAAACCAGCTCAACAATAAACCTGGCTCATAACGCCCTGAATTTCTATTACGGAAGAATTTTAAAAAGAAAAGTTAAAGACGTCCCTTTCCAGAAAAGAGAACAGAAAACAAAAATCTTAGCTTCACAATTTGAGATCAACAGGATGCATTCTGTTGTCAGGAACCCTAAACATAAGCTGATGATCTCTGTGCTTTATGCTTCCGGCGTGAGAATCTCTGAGTTGGTAAAGATTAAAATTTCTGATCTTGACCTTGAAAACCGCCTTCTTTTAGTCAGGCAAGGTAAAGGGATGAAAGACCGTTCTACCATCCTTTCATATACTGTAGTAGAAGAGATCAAAAGATATCTGGACCAAAGACCGTATAAAAGTGAATATCTGTTCGCTTCTCGTGAAGGACATGTCTGTCCCAGGACTGTTGAAGCAATCATCAAGACTGCCCTTCAGAAAGCGAAGATTAGCAAAAACATCACTCCTCATTCTTTAAGGCACAGTTTTGCTACTCATCACATGGAACAGGGAACCAGGACGGAATATATCCAGAAGATGCTCGGGCATAAAGATATCAGGACGACAAGAAGCTATGAACAGGTAACTAACAGACATCTTTTAGATGTTAAAAGCCCTCATGATAAGATGGATTCAAAGACATAGATTATGAGGGTGAGGCGAGGGTTGGCTCCTCCGGAGTGCCGAGCGACGACTGAGCAAAGCGAAGGAGGACTCCCGTCATTATTGTTGTTCTCAAATTCATTATATTAAAATTAAACAACTTCATCATCTTAAAAATAAAGTGTTTAGTAAAGTAAAAAAAAGTAAGAACATACGCCTATAAAACCCCATAAGTTTAATAAAAAACCTTTATTCCCGTTCCTTTGATGGACGACACTCATAAGTTAGCTCTGGAAACGATAAACTTGGGAAAACAAGCTCTTATTTTTGTTTCTTCTAGATCCAGCGCTGAAAAGACTGCTGAAGACATCTCTAAATTTACTAACTTGCATTTGCCGGAATTAGAACAGGAGATTCTTAAGGCTGTCTCTACACCAACAAAACAATGCCGGAGACTATCACAATGCGTCAAGAAAGGCATCGCTTTCCATCATGCCGGATTGTTGCAGAAACAAAAAAACCTGATTGAAGACGAGTTTAGGTCTGGCAGGATTAAGATCATCTGCTGCACTCCAACTTTAGCCGCAGGCATGTCGCTCCCGGCTTTCAGAGTTATCATTAAATCCCTGAAAAGATATTCCGGCAGATGGGGTATGGACTGGATACCGGTGTTAGAATATCTGCAGATGGCCGGAAGGGCGGGAAGGCCGGAATACGAATCTTTCGGAGAAGCCGTCACTATCGCTAAAACAGAAAAAGAGAAAGAAGAAATCTATGAAAGGTATGTCTGCGGCGAGCCGGAAGAGATCTATTCCAAGTTAGCGGTAGAACCGGTCTTAAGGACTTATCTGCTGTCATTAGTATCTTCCGGCGTGATCCGTGACGATAAGACGATGAAAGATTTTTTTGGCAAAACCTTCTGGGCTTACCAATTCAAGGACATGGACAAGCTTGAAAGCATCATGGAAAAGATGCTGACTCTTTTAGACGAATGGGATTTCGTACAAGTTAACGAAAGCAGTAAGGGAGACTTTGTTTCTGCCAGTAGCCTAGATAATAAAAATAAAACTCTTCGGCCGACAAGGTTAGGAAAAAGGATCTCTGAACTTTATCTCGATCCCTTGACTGCCAAACATCTTCTAGACTGTTTAGGGAAATATGGTGAAGAGAATAAAAGTGAACATAAAAAGGTCTTTTCTTTATTACAGATGATCTGCCACACCTTAGAGATGAGGCCGTTGCTTAGAATTAAGTCTAAAGAGAACGATTTCATCCAGGAAGAGCTGGCTAAGAATTACGATTCTTTGCTGGAAGAAGAACCCAGCGCTTATGATCTAGAATATGACGAATTTCTTAATTCCATCAAGACCGCTTTATTTTTCGAATCTTGGGTTGATGAGAAGGACGAAGATTTTCTGCTGGAGAAATATGATGTCCGGCCGGGAGAGATCAGGGTTAAATTAGAGACTGCCGACTGGTTATTGTATGCCTGCAGTGAATTAGCAGAGATCAATGGCAATAACGAAGCCGTGAAAGAGTTGAGAAAATTAAGGTTGAGGCTAAAGCACGGAGCTAAAGAAGAATTATTGCCCTTATTGAAATTGAAAGGTATCGGAAGAATCAGGGCCAGAAAGATGTTCTCCCATGGCATCAAGGACTTAGGTGAGGTAAAAAAAGTGGACCTTACTTCTTTAGCCCAGCTGCTGGGGAAGGTTCTTGCTGAAACTGTCAAGAAGCAGGTCGGAGAAGAGATCAAGGGGATTCCCAAAGGCACTAGGAAAGGACAGTTAAGTATTGAAAAATTCCAAAACTAACCGTAACTACTTTAGAGTGGGGATTCTTTAGAAAGATTTATAAATGGGGTTTAAATATTAAATAGAGGTAAACGAGGTATTATAAAATGGATAAACTAAATCAATTTGAAACTTTAAGATATGTTAGGAATGTAGAAGCTGAATTGGCAGAAGGTAGAATTCTGGGATATTCATCTGCTAAGTTAGATGCTCTTGAAAAAGGAGTGCAGGATGCTTATGCTCAGATCTCAGGGATGTCTGATCAGGAATTAAGAGCTGGTTCTTATTTGACTCAGCTAGAAGTAGAGCGTCAGGCTCTGAAAGACAGGTATCAGGCTGAGAAAAGTAAAGTTGAAGATAATTCTCAGAAAGCTGTACTTTTATCTCAGTACCGAAGCAATTTAGCTTTAAACCAGAACAAGATGGAGCGGGTTAAAGCAGTTTTCAATAAAAGTTACGACGACATTTTTTCAAATGACAAATCCAGCGTCGACGCTAAACTAAAAGAAACCGAAGCTTTATTCACTCTTTACGGAGATGTTGAAGGAGCGATGAAGCAGCTGGATGAATTACAAACATATGTTACTAAAAATAATATTAAAATCACTAAGGGTGGCAGGAAAATCTATAATTCTCTTAAAGCAAAGGTCGACTCTGCAAGAGACGAGATTGAGATTGATTATAGGGAAGCTTTATTGGACTCTTGTTCAGAAATTGTTGGTAAGTTAAATGACTTAAAACAAGATTCTCCGACTGAATGTGTCGATTCCTTGAACGAGTTAGTAGATAACTTTGGTTCTGATGCTGACAAGAAAAGAAGCTTAGCAGTCGATGAAGATGATACTGCTGAAGAGTCCTTAAGGATGATCAGAAAAGAAGATTTCTTGCCTTTAATCTACGGAAGGTTTGGTTCTCAAGTAGAAGATGAAGACGATACTGTTGAAGAATCTTTAAGACAGATAAAAAATGAAGATTACCTGCCTTTAGTACATGGACAGTTTGGTTCTCAAATAGAAGGTGAAGATAATGCTGAGAGTTCCTTGAACGATTTGATCAAAAAAGCTTTATCACTTAGACCGGAAATTTTAGAAGCTTCATACAGGGTAGTAGAACCTGCTCTATCGGCTAACGATAATGTTTCTAAAAAAGAAAAAGAAGAACCTGTCTGTCTTTCTGGAAGTAGACTTGAAGCACAGGTAGTTATTCCTTTAGAAAAAGCAGGCTCAGTCGTTCCTGAAACTAAGAAAAAGAAAGGATTGTTAAGTTCAATTTATACTTCTGCAGCTGCATTAGTAGTAGGAACAAGTATTGCTGTTGCCGGTTATTTTGGGATGGAATCAAATAGTTCTGATCTTGCTGTAGAATATAACAGTAAACCAACTGTACAAGCAGCAGGAACTGCTGCCAAGAAAGAAGTTGAACAGAGACCAGTTTTCAACAGTGATTTCAGAGCAGAGCAAGAACAAAAAGTTGCCGAAATGGCTAAAGCAAAAGCTCCAAAGATGACTATTGATCAAAAAGTTCAGCAGATTTCTAAGAACCTTCAGAACAGCGACGAAGACATCTATGAAGAATTTTCAATTCCGGATATAACCTTTAGGGAAATCCCTCTTGAAGATATCTATGCTGATTTAGGAAGTGAACCTGAAGATATCTATGCTGGTTTAGATAATGATAATGGATCTGAAGAATTTTATGAAGATCTGGCTTCCAGAAAGGAAGTTACGATTAAGAATGGAGATACCGTCTGGAATCTTTGCGGTAAAAGTCCTGCTTGTATAAAGGAAGTTTCCAGGATGAATCCCCAGGTAAAAAACCTTAATAAGATTTATTCAGGCCAAAAAATGGATCTGCCAGCAGAATTGGTGAAAAGCAAGGCTCCTGAGTTAGAAGACATCTATTGGGAATTATAGACTAAGTTTTTAATTTAGTCCTTTATTCCTCGCTGGGCCTAATACCTCGCAGCTTGCTGCGATATTTAATGAGGAATGACCAGAAATCCGATTAGAAAACCGGCGAATAACCCGGAGCTTGCTCCGTTGGGTAATTGGTTTTCAGGATTTCTCGTTTATTTTTCTTGTTTTTGATCCAAGATTTTAACCTTCAGAAACATCAGATGGTTTTCAGAAATCTTTATAAATAACCTTCGTTTTGGAACAAAAAGACTTAAAAAAAGACAAATTGTCAGGTTTGAGTTTAATTTTAAGGAAAGACGGTTAAAATGGCAAAATTACGTAAATTTGTAGCATATCAGAACCTTGAAAGGCCTTATACTAGGATTAGTAAATATACTAAAAAGAACTATGTCCGGGGCGGTTTTCCGCATATGAAGATCATCAAGTTTGACATGGGCACAGCTAATAAGGATTATACTGCTGTAGTTAAACTAAATGTCTGTAAAAGCATGAACATTCGTCATAACTCTTTAGAATCGGCTAGGTTAATCTCAAACAGATTTCTTGAAAAAAATTTAGGTAAGAACTTTCACTTGAGAGTAAAAGTATATCCGTTCCATGTTTTAAGAGAAAACCCCTTAGCTTCTGGGGCAGGAGCAGACAGGATGAGCACAGGTATGAAGAAGTCCTACGGTAAATCTATTGGTTGTGCTGCCAGAGTGTCTGAAGGACAGACAGTCATGGAACTGAGAGTTGATAAGGAGCATATTAAAGTGGGAAAAGAAGCCTTATCAAGATCAGCAACAAAACTTCCCTGTACTTGTAAGGTAGTTGCTCAATAATTTTAATAAAATTTCTATTTTAAAAAATTTCTTATCTTTTGTTTTCTTGAATGTCTTTTCTGATCTGTTTTTTTAGCTTAAGAATCTCTTCTTCAATCTTAAAAAGCTCGTTTCTTTGAGGTTTTTCTCCTTCAATCTTTTGTTCGATCTTCTGGAGATCTTTCCAAGCTTCTTTTTCTGCTTTTTTCAGCACTTTTTTGCGCAGTCCAAAAGTTTTAATCTTGAAAAAGTTCCTCTTTTTTTTCTTCCCGGAAAGTGTAGAGGAAATATCCTTAAGCTCTTCCTGAAATCTTGATTCTTCCGCCTTATTAATACTCTCAATTTCTGTAGGAATACCAATTTTAGTGATTATTCTTGTTTTCTTGATCGGCATCTTGTCAAGGTTGGATAGATTATTTTCAATTCTGGCCAGATTGATCTCTAACCCCGCTTTCCGTTTTGGTTCAGAGATGACTTGCGGTTTTCTATTTCCATAAAGCTTGGCGTTAACATCTCTGAGATCTTCTTCTAGAAACTTTTGGTTCACAGAAAGATTTCTTGTTTTCTTGAATGGCGCCTTTCTGGAAATAGGAACTGTTTTTTTTAGTTCTTCTAATTCTTTGTTCAACTCCTCTAATTTATTTTCTAATGATTTTCGTTCTATCTTCTTTTCAATTAACAGGGCTTTTTCTTCTTCTGAAGGTTCAAGATGCCACAAAGAAGATTTTTGTCTTCTGAAGGTATAGGCAAAATAGATTATTACCCCCAATAAGACTAAAGCTATCGTTATACTGACAATATAGTTGGCGTCTTCTACCAGATCGATAGAGAAAACCGCTCCAGTAACCGGTAATGTGCCTTTAAAAGTGCTATTTGAGAAAGTCAGAAAGAAAAGAACGGTCAGAATAAAAAAAACCAGTAATCTTTTCTCTCCTTTTGTTTGTTTAAACATCATCACTTTTTGATAAGAGGTGATTAAAGTTTAAAAAATTATTCTTTTAATATACGTATTTAGTTAATAACGAAAATACTGGCTTAGCCTACAATTTTGCCAAACTTACAATGCTATTCGTAAAATAAAAGTTAAGTTGCGAAAATATTCTATTATCAATAAAGTAAACTATCAAGGAATAAGGGATATAATTTTCGCTAAGTTTGGCTGGCTTGTCAGTATTTTCTAAAAAATATAATACTATCTTTTAAGCCATATTTATTCGCTGGATTTAGCGGCTAATTCAGAAATCTTTTCTTTTAACTCTTTAAATGAATAAACCTCCTGTTTAAAACTCTTGCCGGGATTTCCTTCCGGAAGATCAGTTTTACTCAGATAAATCAAGACTGGTTTTTTTCGATCCAGATGTTGTAACAGTTTCTCTTGATCTTTAACGGAATAACCACAAAACTCGCTTAAATCAAAAACAAAGATAACCACATCAGCAAGATCTTTCAGGACTATATCTGCCTGCAGCTCAATATTGTTCAGCTTTTCTTTTCTAGCTAAGGTTCCCGGAACATCAACAACTTGAATATTATTATAATAACCTACATTGATACTTTTAGTTGTGAAAGCATAAGCGGCTACTTTAGCAGTAGTATTAGTGAGCTTGTTTAATAGGGTCGTTTTTCCAACGTTAGGAAACCCATAAATACAGACTGTAAATAGGTTTTTAATGTCTGGATAAGTTCTCATCAATTTTCTACTTTCTTCAAGATATTTTAAGCTGGGATCAATCTGTTTTAAAGTTGAGGAAACCCGCCCGTAAAATTCTTTTGATAATTGGCTGATCTCTGTTTTGGTTTTAGTCTTGACTATTCTCCGGACATATTCCTTTTGCAGTTCTTTTACTCTCTTAATCGCCCAGTTTACTGCTCCTAAAGATTTTTTAAAATCACCAAAATCCAGCGTAAGTCTCATTAGTTTGATATAAAAGTCTGGTAAGGAATTTGTGTCCGGAAAAGACCTGATAATGTTCTCTAATCTTGGAACAATGCAATCTTTGATTACATCCAATTTAAGCGATTCTTTTTTCCTGATGATTTGAAGCCAATTACCTTCTAAATCTTTCATCATGCCTTTTTCCCTGGCTTTTCGGAAAGCTAAATCTAGGATCTGCTTACTTGCTTCTACCGGAGGAATCTTTTCAAAATTCATATAGTCCTTAAAATATACCTTATTTTATATATGTTTGCTCTTAAAGGGTTTCTGTAGAAAGAATTAATTCTCACTAGGATGTTCATGCCCAATATTTTTTCTTTCTTTCAAGACACTAATATGGGTCTTTTTTTCTTCAAAGAGTTTTATTTTCTTCATCCTGATGTCTGTGATTAAATTAGAGGCATGTTCTCCGCCCAGGAAATGCGGAAGAATGACATAATCAGCACCATTATCATAAAGTTTTAATGCTTCTTCGATTGTATTTGCGTTCAGGAATAGTTTTGCTTTTTTGTTTACTGCTCTGACTTTTTTAAGCAGGAAAAGATTGTCTGAAATTTCAGGAACGGTAGAGATAAGCATCTCAATTTTTGGAAGGTTCATCCGTTCAATGATTTCCTCATCAGCAATTTCTCCATAGATACAGTGATAGCCTTTCTTAATCATCTCAGAGATGACTTCTGGATTATAATCGATGATTAAGATTTTTTTCTTTACTTTGTTTAGGCCTTTTAAGATACTGTACCCGATTCGGTTATGTCCGCATAAGATTATGGTCGGTTTAATTTTTGTAGGAAGATATTCCAGTCCTTCTGTAGTGAAGAAATCAAAAATCTTGAGAATTGGTTCAAAGAGCCGGTATAATCTATTATCATGGGTGATGGTGTAAGAAGTTGTCGTTATTGTCATTAGCATCACTAGAACAATCAAGGAAAAAAGGTCTTGAGAAATATGTCCTAATGCTAACCCTTGAGCAGCGATAATCAATGAGAATTCGCTCATCTGCCCTAAGGCATTAGAAGTTAAAAAAGAAGTTTTTTTAGTGAATTTAAAGAGCGAACAGATAGTCATGATAATTGCAGGTTTAAGTATTATAGTTATCAAGACTAATACTATCAGAGGCAGCCACATTTTTGAAAATACTCCTAACGAAAGGCCCATCCCTAACGAAACGAAAAATAGCAGGGAAAAAAAGTCGCGGAGAGATTTTACTTTTCCGATGATTTCGAGGTTGTATTCTAGGTTTCCTAATACTATTCCAGCTACGAAAGCTCCGATAGCGACAGAAAAACCGATAAAGTGGAACGCTAAGGAAAAGATGAAACAGACCGCAACGGAAGTTATCAACAATAGTTCTTGATACTTGGCCGCAAATTTAAAGACGCGAGGAAATAAGTACTTGCTGCATAAGAAAGCTACCGCCAGCATCGCCAGGAATTTCAGAATTGCTGAACCGAAAAAAAATTTAGCTAGATTATTGAAAGAAGATAAAATCGATAAGGCAAAAATAGCTATTAGGTCTTGCAGCAGAAGAATCCCTACTATTATCCGGCCATGTAGAGTGTTAAGTTCTCTCTTGTCGGATAGAAATTTCATGACTACCATCGTAGAAGAGAAAACAAGCATTAAGCCGATATAGCCGGCTTCTAAATTTAAGAATCCTAACAATAAAGCTATCAAGTAACTAAAAACAAAAGTTATGATAATCATGATGCTGCCGCCTAAAGTGGAAACCAAAGTAACATTCTTCAATTTTTTAAGATCTATCTCTAATCCGACTAAAAAAAGGAGGAAAGCGATGCCTATTAAGGACATGGATTCAATGATATCGGTGTTAGTTACTAATTTAAATACCGGCGTGATCAGCACTCCTGAAAGGACGTAAGCTAAAATCTGCGGTTGTTTGAACAATCTTAAGATATAAGCAGCTAAAGCTGCAATAATTATAACCATTCCTAGGGTTAAGAAAACATCTCCGTTTAATAGGGTCATCTTTTTTATATTAAGTAATAATTAATGGTATTTAAACGTTTTGTAGGGCAAGGCTCTATAGAAAAAGAACTTTTTCTCTGTTTTTTTACTGTTCGGAAGATTTCCGCCATTCTTTAAAACAGGCATATAAAGAGTTTAAGAATTTTTTCTGTCATGTTCATTCAATTGATTACAACTATTTTTCTGGGAGTTTCTTGCGGCATTTTCACCGGCCTTGTTCCCGGAATTCATGTCAATCTTGTTTCAGTGTTAATAATCTCTTTTTTGACTTTATTGTTAACAACAACAACCCCTTTATTATTAGCAGTATTTATCATCAGTCTAGCCATAACGCATACTTTCCTGG
>JAHJDB010000103.1 GCA_018812765.1 Nanobdellota archaeon | reverse complement strand
CAAACATTATAATGAAGAAAGGCTCCACATGAGCCTTCATTATAAAACACCAAAAGAAGTTTGGGATGAACTGAAGCGGAAGTAGTTTCGTGACCGGAAGCAGTTTCGGGATAATAGAATGCACAGAATTTACCACAACCTTTATAAACAGAATAACGAAAAATAATAAAAATGGAATTTAAAGCCTTGGAAGAAACTAAAGAAAAGTTAGTATTTGAGCTTAAGGGGGAAACCCACACTTTCTGTAATGTTCTTAAGAAAGAACTTCTAGATACAAAAGGAGTCACCTTAGCAACTTACCGGATCGATCACCCTTTGATAGGAATACCCCAGTTCATTATTGAGACTAAAGGAGTAGAACCAAGAAAAGCTTTAAAGGAAGCATTGAAAAGCTTAAAAAAGAAAGCTGAAGCTTTTAAGAAAGAAGCAAGCAAGATCTAAATTTCTTTAATATCCTTAAGTTCTTTTTTATCATAACAAACATTTTAAACTCCGTAAATTCTAAACTTAATATGTTAGACAAAGGAACCTGTTTAAGATTCTATAAAAGAAAAGATGTTCAGGAAGCCATCATAGCGCATGCTAAAGAAAAAGAGATCGGATTAAGGTATAATGATTCTTTCGGTAAAAGGCCCGATATCTTAAGTTATCCTCGAGAAATTTTAGAATTAGCAAAACAGGGGATGACCTCTCTCCATGCTAGTGAAGAAAGATGGGAGAACCCCTTAGAGCTTAGTGGCACTATAACTAAGAAAGAGATGGACGAATTAAGGGTCGGCTGGGATTTAGTCTTAGATATCGACTGTAAATTCATAGAATATAGTAAGATCTCTGCTGATTTGATCATAAAATTTCTGAAATATTGTGACGTTAAGGACATCTCTTTAAAATTTTCTGGAAATAAAGGTTTCCATATCGGCGTTCCTTTTGAAGCGTTTCCAAAAAAGGTCGGCTTGATTGATACTAAAGAATTGTTTCCGGAAGCGGCAAAAAAGATTGCTTTTTACATCAAGGAAAATATTAAAGAAGAGCTCAGCAGAAGAATCTTAGAATTTGAAAACAACGATTTAAACAGAATAAAAGAGAAGGTAGAGCTCCCTTTTGAAGAGATAACTAGGCATGACCTTAATGAGATGGGCGATAAGGTCGCTAAATTAAATGTAGAAAAATTCTTAGAGATCGACACCATCTTAATCTCTTCTAGACACCTCTACCGGATGCCTTACAGCCTGCACGAAAAATCTGGATTGGTCAGCCTTCCTATAGACCCGGAAAAAGTGTTAGGATTTGAAAAAAAAATGGCTCATCCAGCTACACTCCTTATCCCTAAATTTTCTTTCTTAGACAGAAACAGTTCTCAAGAAAGCGCCAGAAGGCTCTTGATGCAAGCTTTAGATTTTGAAGTAAAGATAGAAGAAGAACGTTTCATTGAGAAAGAACAAAAGGATTTTGAAGAATTTGAGATCGGATGTCCGATTAAGGAAGAATTCTTTCCTCCCTGCGTGAACTGCCTGCTAGAAGGTCTAGAAGACGGCAAGAAGAGGGCCGTTTTTTGCTTGATGAATTTCTTAGGTAAGATTGGCTGGAACAAGAAAGAAGTTGAAGAATTCTTGAAGAAATGGAATAGAGAAAAAAACCAGGAATCCTTAAGAGAAGTTTATATCAAAGGCCAGTTAAATTCTTTCAATCCAAAAGAAAAATTACCTCCCAATTGCAATAATGAAGCTTATTACCTGGCCTTAGGAGTATGTAAACCCGATAATTTCTGTAGAAGAGTGAAAAATCCCGTCAATTATACCCTGCTGAGATGGAAAAGCCATCTTCAGAATAAGGAAGAAGAAGAGAAAAAAATACAGAAAATTGAAAGAAAAAAAGAGATTCTGAAGCAGAAAGAGATGAAGAAAGAGATGAAAAAAGAAAAGACGAGCAAAGAAGAAGTGACAACAGGAGAAGAAATGCTTAAAAAAGAAGAGACGATAACAAATAAAGAACCATAATCAGATAACTCAGGACAGGCTCTTAATTTCAGAAACAGTTCCCAAAATTTTTGTTCAATTTGATAATTAGTTTACACTTTCTTTTTAAAGAACCCCTAAAATCACTATTTTGGTGATTAAACATGGAAACCCTAACTGAAAAAAAAGAAAATGGATTATTAATCAGTTCAGAGGTGGTAGAAGTGCAACAT
>JAHJDB010000102.1 GCA_018812765.1 Nanobdellota archaeon | reverse complement strand
GAATAAGTAAAATTCTTCACGTCAAATAAGCTGGCATCATCAATTTGGACATACTTAGGATTTCCGGAAATTCCATCAAAATAATATGCGCCTTTACCATCATAACCACTATTGCCATTCCAAGTTAGAGTTCCGACAACAGTGCCATTTTTCCCATAACCAGAATAATCAGCCGTATTCGTATTGTCGTCAGCTTCAAATGGCAGGTTCAATAAAGTGAGAGAAGTTCCATTGACCAGCCAATTATAAATTACTTTTACACTATCCCCATCGGCATCGCTAGTGGTATTATAAACAGTTAAATTTTGATTAGTATTATTTGTAGCCGGATTGGTAGTGTTTAAAATTAGTGAATCTACTGTTGGAAGATAATTTACACTAAAGTTAATCAGACCGGAACTGTTTAAATTGTTTGAAGTATCGTTAACATAAAAAGTGATATTGTGCGGTCCTCTGGTGAGAGAAACAGAAGTATTAGCACAGCCCGTCAAAGCCGTGTTTGCGCCACCGTCTAAATAATACCAACAAGAATCAACAGCAACATTATCACTTACGGTGAAAGTTAAACTAACATTTGAAGAGTATCGAGAATTATTTAATGGTGATTGGATTGTTATTGAAGGATTAGTTATATCAACATATTCTTGCACCACCAAACTATTAGAAGTTAATGTGATTCCTTCTTCAATTCCATCGTTAGGAGTTATCTGAACGCTCCAACTATCCCCAACATTATTTTGATTGCTAACAAGGATATTGCTTTGATTCTGATAAATTAACTTGATCTGCTCTGGAGATAAAGAAATATTTAAAAACATGAATTCATCAATGGTTCCTTCAAAATCTTCTGTCGAAGCTCCGTCGTAACCAATTCGTAGATTAGTAGCTGGAGAGATGGAAGCAACATGGTTGTTAGAACCGACCGATTCTCCGTCCATGTAAAATTTTAATTGGTTTCCGCCTCCAACCACTCCTGCTCTTACGAAAGCGACATGGTGCCAAAGATTGTCATTAAGACTCAAACCAGCATTAGAATAAAGACCGCCGCTGTCGTACACTAGTAAACTTGTTCCTCCTCCAATATAAAATCCCGGGTCGTAGTTATTAATAGAAAAAATAGTCTGATAATTATGGGTTGGAGTGCCCTTAGTCTTAACCCAAGCCATAACCGTATAATTACCTTCTCCAATCGTCGGGAAGTTAGTGGTAGCTAAAATGACGGCTTCATCAGCAGTGCTGAATTCATAAGCACCTTTTCCGTCATAACCGCTAGTTTGGTTGTAAACTGGACTTCCATACAAGCTAGTAGCATTATTATCAAAATCAGCATAGTCAGTAGCATTAAATAAATTGGCAGAAGCTTCAAAGGGAATATTTAAGACAGCAATTGAACTTCCATCCTTCAACCAATTGTAAATATTCTTGACCGAATCTCCATCAAGGTCGTTTGTTGATTGGTTGTAAGCAGTTAAATTCTGGTAAGTATTGTTGGTAGTTGGATCTGTTGAGTTTAAGATTGGGGTTAAATGAGTTGGTTTTGCATTTAAGATAGTCACACCATTTGAACTTAAAGTAGTGCCATCATTACTTCCATCATTAGGAGTAATTTCAACCGACCAATTATCTCCTCTTGAAGTTTCCTGCGAAACGATCAAGTCAGTTCTGTTGTGGTATAAAGCCAGAACTTGCTGAGGTGATAACGAATGGTTAAAAAACATCACTTCGTCGACGGTACCATTCCAATCAACTCCTCCAGTTTGACTGATAATAATATCTGAAGTAGTTACATTATGGGGTCCAGCATAAGTTCCAGTTCTGACCACTATGCCGTCTACAGAAATTTCGATGGATTGATTACTATATACTTGACAACCGATGAAATGCCAGTTTGAATCAGTCCAAACTCCGGTATTGGTAGTAACTACATTAATAGTACCGGTAGTATTAGTAACCCGACAAGATATTCCTCCGCCAGCGATGTTTGCAAAAAGAATGTGGAGTGAACCGGGCTTGATGAAAAGAGTCCTATATTGATCAAACTTATTTGTTGTAGCCCAAGTGAAAACTGAAAAATTCTGTGAGCCGTTCAAATATACGCTGGGAATAGTAATTATATCTCCTGCTCCGTCAAATTGGTAAGCTCCCTTTCCATCATAGCCGCCAGTAGAATTCCATAAAGCGTCTGTGACTACAGGGTCATTACCATTAGCATATTCACGAGTAAATATATCAGTGCTGCCCCCTTCAAAAGGAAGGTTGATTGAAGCAAAAGAGATTCCGTCCACTTTCCAATTGTAAATATTCTTGACTGGATCGCCATCACCATCAGCAGTAGACTGGTTATAGGCAGTCAAGTTCTGGTTAGTGTCATTAGTGGCTGGATTGGTTGAATTCAAGATTGGAGTAGAATGTGTAGGTGTAGCACTAATGCTAATTAATCCCGAAGACTGAATTGACCCAGAAGATTGAATTTCACTGCCAGTAGATTCGCTTAGAGTGTTTACTGTAATTGCCGCACCAGTAATAGAGAGACTTATTTTTTCAGAAAGCTTATCTAACATTCTGGAAATAGGGCTGTTATTCCCTGTTTGGTCTTGGACGGTCTTGTTCTGACCGATTCCAGAAAGAGTGGGAGCTCCCGAGATTACTCCAAAATTATGATCCAATTGGATCGTTATCAAGGTGAATAAAGAAAGAGTCATCAATAACAGGCAGAATACGATTGTAACCTTGATCTTTTGATGATTCTTTTCTTCCTGATTATGGGCTTGATTAATCTGATTAAGCTGGTCAAGTTCTCTTTTAGCTTTAGAGATCTCTTCCGTTTCAAATTGTTCCAGGCTAACTAACTGATTTCTATCTCTGTTAATCATCAAAGAAGAACCTTTTTTCTTCCCCTTTAGTTCTAATTGCTGTAATAAGAAAGCGGTCTTATCTCTTTGTAATTCTAATTTGTTTATTCTTGCCTCTAGTTCTTTCCGCCTCTGGTTTAATGTAGTGATGTCTTCTACCATCTTAAGCTTCCTTTCCCCTCTTGGCGATAACAGCAATAGAATTTGGACTGGTGTCCAAAAGCTCAGCGATTGATTTGTTTGATAAGTGATGGACTTCTTTAAGGTAAATGATCACATTGCCTAATAAGCTGTAAGAACGGTTGCTGAAAATAGAAACTGGTAAAAAGTATTTTTTCTCTTTCTCGATAAATTTTTGTTTTCCGGGTTTTTTCTTCTGGACGGCTCTTTGACAGGTAGCCCAGACGCTTTTTTCTTTCCGGTTTATCAAAACAGCAATCTGTTTATTGGAAAGACCTTCTTTTTCTTTAAGATATTGACATAAAGCCTCTGCAGGTTTTAGTTTATGTGAAAATATTGAAAGAGGAACAAAAATCTCGCTTTTAACTTCTTGAAAAGTCTTAATCAACTGATCTAATTTTAAGTTAGGTTCCTCTTGTAACAGTTTTTTAAGAAGAAGCTTAAGAAATTCTGGAGAGTTTAAAGTACCTAAAAGAGCACCGATAGCCGTAAACACCTCTTTTTTGTTCTGTTTTTTTATCAAATTAAGTTAAATATAACTTTAATCATATATAAAGGTTTAGCTGATTGTTCTATTTTTGTTTATTTTTTACTCTTTTTTAAAGGAAAATAAATCATATTTGTTTAATTTTAACTATTTATGTTTAAAAATAAAAGAGGTGAGAAAACATTATAAAAATATTCTTTGAGATTAAAAAATCAATTCAACTGAAAAATGATTGCCAACTTTAAATTTTTTAACCTATAGTATCCTGAATTCGCTTTACACTTTTATTCATGTGCAGTAAGAAATAAGAGGTTACTGTAAATGAAAGAAAGGATGTACTTAAACAAAAACAATAAATTAAGCAAAAGCGATAGGATTTTAATCCTACAACGTT
>JAHJDB010000101.1 GCA_018812765.1 Nanobdellota archaeon | reverse complement strand
TTATTAAAAAATAAACTTAAAGTTATAATTTTTTTTTTAAATATTAAAGAATAAGATTGGATGAAATTTAAGTTAAAAAAGTTGTAAAAATGTTAAAAATAAAGAAGATCTTTTAATCCAGATGACAGAAAAACAAACGAAACATTTAAAAGTGCCCTTTATAGTAATAACCAGAACCGATTAAGATGATGGTTTCTAGACTAAAATGCGCCTGACCCAAAAAAAAATTGAAGAGATCATGATTTCCGTCGTAGGAGAAGAGGGGCTTCCTTTAGTTAAAGAACTTGGCGCCAAGGATAATATTTCTGAATTTGATCTGGCGGATAAAGTCAAAAAGGATATCAAGATTGTCAGAAAGATGTTATATCTTCTTTACAATCATAACTTAGTAAGCTTTACTAGAAAAAAAGACAAGCAGAAAGGATGGTATATATATTACTGGACTTTGCTGCCAGACAGCATCCGTTTTAGTTATATCAAAAAGAAAAAAGAACTGCTTGAAAGGCTGAAAAAAAGGCTGGATGAAGAAACTCAAGAAATCTTCTTTGTCTGCACCAATAACTGTGTCAGATTAAATTTTGATCAAGGGATGGATTTTGAGTTCCGTTGCCCAGAATGTGGAGAATTAATCTCTCAGGATGAAAATAAAAAGACAACTGAACACCTTAAGAAAAAAACTGAAGAAATTGAAAAAGAAATCGGCCAATTAATCCAGCAGAGAACAGAAAGAAGAAAAAAAGTTAATGAAAAGAAAACAGAAGTTGAAACCAAAAAAAGAGCATCGAAAAAAAACAAGCCGAAAGCAGTTAAAAATAAAGTGCCCAAAAAAAATAAAGTTGTTAAACAGAAAACAAAAAAACTTACCATTAAAAAATCTACAGTCAAGAAAAAAACAGTTAAAAGTAAAAAATCAAAAAAATAATCAATTATCTTTTTCTGCTTTTCTTAGGAGCTTTCATTCTACCCATCTCATGAGCAAGAATCTTGTTAGTCATTTTTTGAATGTTAGATTCCATGGAAGCGACTCTTCTTTCTAACATAATCAATACTCTCAAAGAATAAACTATCGCAGCTAAAGTTCCTATTATAACAGCAAGAATTACTTGGGACAAATCTAAACCAGCCATATTTAATACACCTCTTTTTAATGGTTATATGTTAATCAATAGTTTTGAATATATAAAAGTTGCGGAAAGGAAGCAGTAAAGAAAAAATCATCATAAGCTAAACCTTTATAAAATACATAAAAAATTAACCTTAAAATGGAAGATTATGAATCTTTACTTAAAAAGGCAGAAGAAGAGCTGCCAGAACAAGTATTAGGAAAAGAAAGGTTTGAGATAGAAAAGATCGTGGGGCACTTAGAAGGAAACAAAACCGTCTTAGTCAACCTCAAAAAAATCGCTAAAGATTTACGAAGAGATGAAAACCACCTTTTAAAATATCTGCTAAGAGAATTAGCTACTCCCGGAAAATATGTCCGGGACCGGACGATCTTAGGGACAAAAGTTGCTGCCAGCACCATCAACAAGAAAATTAAAAAATATGCCAGTGAGTTTGTATATTGTTCTGAATGTAGTAAACCAGATACTTCCTTAATTGAAGAAAAAGGAGTGATTTACTTGAAATGTTCGGCCTGCGGTGCCAAAAAACCGGTTAAAAATATCTAAAGATGGATTATATTGTTTCAGTAAAAAATAGTAAATATGGCTTATTAGTAGTGGTTACTGATTCTAACATCATCGGAAAGATCTTTGAAGAAGGAAACAGACAACTAGACCTTACTAAAAAATTTTATCAGGGAGAATTGAAGGGCAAGGAAGAAGTGAAAAAACTGTTTGAAAAATCAAGACATCTTCACCTGACTGGAAAGGGAGCTGTGGCTATCGGAGTAGAATTGGATTTGGTTGATGGTGAGAAAATTCTGATTGTGAAAGGTGTGCCTCACGCCGAAGTATGTTTAGAATAATTCTTGGAGACCGGTCCTTTCTGCTTTTTCTTTGTGTAAAAAAATTTAACTAATTGCTTAATTATTTAATCGGGTGATCTCAATTAATAAAACTGCTTAAACCAACTTGTTTGTCTTTCTCTTTGCCAAAAACCTGATCAACGTTAGATTTGATGATATTTAATGTCTGTTTCAAATAGGGAGAGAAGTCGTACTTCTCCGCTAACTTTAAGGAAGGAATCAAATATTTTATGACTGAACCATAAGTGATGGTGAAAATAATCTTACCTCCACATTCACTGCATTTGTTGGTTAGGGGAGGCCTCCTATATTTAGTATTACAACTAACACACCTAAATTGTTGCATAGAAAACTTACGTAAATTACCTTTAATATCTTTCAAGAAATGTTTCTGAATAACTAACTTAGCGACATCATCCATATCAACGGCCCTTACTTTTTTAGCTATTTCCATCTGGCCGGTAAGTTTCTCTTCCATAGAAGGAAGAGTTTTATAGGCGGAACAGCAAACTCCCTTGTTAAAATTTTCAACATGATGAGTAAAACCAAAATTAGAATATTGTTCTTCTGTGCCTAAGCGGTCTCCTAACTGTTCAATCTTTTTTTGTTCCGGACCGTATTTAACTTCCCAAGGACTTTTCATCTCTAAAGAAGCTTCATAAAATTCTAAAGGATATTTCCAAACTACATCAATTCCGTGCACTTGATCATCAACTTCTGCCGGATTGATGACAGAGGTCAAGACCAAAGGAGCGTCCATGGTGGAACCTCTACTGTTAGGTAAAAACTGCCTGGAAAAATTTAACAGCGCATCCATCAGCATCATTACGGCTGCTTCATCACCATCGCATTGTTTTGTTAAAATGCCATTTACAAAAACATTATGATATTTAACATTTAGACAATAAGTTGTTTCTTTTCCGATTTCTTTAATTGAAATAATAGGATCGTAAACAAACAGGCCATCTTTATCTACTTTCATCCCTTGGGGAGAAACTTTCTTAATGGCCATTCTTAATTTTTTCTTTTTTGTCTTAGAAAAAAACCCCACATATTCGTTAAATTTATACACAAAATCACTGGAAATAGTTATCTTAGTAATTGTAAATTCCGGAATGTCCCTATTTTTTCTGATGTAAAATTCTCTTACCTGGGGCCCTGGTTTTTTGGTGTATTCTTTAACTTTAATAAAAATACTATAACGAGAAAAAATAAATTTTAAATCTTCAATTAAAATTTTGCTTACTGTATCACAAGTAACCTTTAGTTCTTTTTCGTTGACGGAACCGTCTCCTTCATAATAGCCTCTTAGAAGATGGCCTATTTTCTTTTTTGGTAGATTTAACAGAAGAGGAGGTATTCTTTTTTCATAAGCTGAGGAACCCGCTTGAAGAATAGTGGTGAAAAAATCATAAAAAATTCTGCTGGAAAAAGTAACTCGGTCTGTCTTCTTTTCGCTAGGGACTAAACCCCATCTTTTTTTTACAGTATCTTTAACAAAATCCCTTATTTCTTCTTTCTCAGCGGCGATATAAACCTGATAAAGCCCTTTTCCGGTTGTTTTTTTTCTGGCAAAACCTTCAGCGACATAAAAACCTATCAATTCTAAAGTTTCTTTGTCAAGACTTATTTTTACTGGTGTTTTAATATGATCTCTTTTTGCTCCTAAATAAGCTTTTTTTGTAAATTTTAATAAATCTAAATCAGCCAAGGTTAGTATTTTTTTTAAGACAGATACAGGAATGCTGTCTCTTAAAATATAATTGTGAATTAGTTTTGAAGAAATCTTAATTTTTTTTGATACCTTGGCCGGACCTCCTAATTTCTTAATCAATTTTTTAAATTTTTCCTGAATTCCCCTGACACAAACATATTCTTGGTCTTGGAGATGCTCTAAAAGATTTATTTCTGTAATATCTTTCTCGGGAATTTTATAGTTATAAGGCAAAATTAGGTTATCATTAACTTTTAGATGTGCTGCTCTCTTCATTTCTAAATCCTTTCCCACTAAAAATTTATGGTCGGTAGTAACTTTTATTTTTCTACCTTGTTTTGTCTCTATCTCTAAAAGACTAGAAGGAGCGTGTTTAGTAAATTCCTTAATAGGAACAAGTTCAATCTTATTTTTTTCTGGGTTAAAGCCTAATGTTTTTAATCCGACGACTTCCTTTACTTTTGTGCCAAAATTGTCGGCCTTTTTCTGAGGATTTAATTGTTCCACAAATTCTCCTATTTGAACATTTTTCCAAGATTTTCCGTCATATAAATTTATTCTGGAATCAGAAGTGAAACAGTCTCTACGCAATCCGGCGTGCCACATAGGATGAGCAATCAACCCCTGAGTTTCAGAAAAACCAATTATCCTGCCAATCATCCCAGCAGAGATATGTGGAGCTAAACCAATCACTAAATGTCCGGCCAAATCTTCTTCTTTAGTTATATTATAAAAAGGTTCAAGACCATAAAATTTAACCAACAGTTCATCAACAAACTTGCTTACTTTAGTAAGTACTATCGGAGCAGACTCTTCTAAAGAATTATAACCCGGGAGAATTATGTCCTGTGGTTTAAGTTCAAGCAATTGGTTCTCATCGTGTAATTCTTTTCCATAGATGTCTTTTTCGTAACCTAATGATCTTAATTTTTCAGGAGATGTTTTTATTTCTTTAGGCTTGAAATGAGTCAAAGGAAGTTCAGTACAATCATAACGAGTAGTCCCTTCTTTGTTTACGTAAATCCCATGTTTAGCGCGTAGAATCCCTTTAGCCAAATGTTCTACAACATGGTTCTTATTAGAAGTTCCTTTCACTCCTTTGATCAGGTCAGGAACTATGTTTTCATTGATGCGCTGCTTAGCTTTCTCAAAATAATATTTTATGTTCAAATCAAGAATCTTATAGGAATTTGTAGAACCATGACGGCAAGTTTCCTTGTCTAGATCTCCACAGAACCGGCAATTATATCTCTGGATACAATCTTTTCCACACTCTTCGCAAGAACGATGAATCATCTCTTTTTTACAATTTTCACAATAAAACATCGAAAAAGCACTTCTAATCTTGCCAGCTTCCAGAGCAGATTGAAAACTTCTCATTCGACCTCCTTCTTCTCCTACTGGAAACATAACTTGCGGGCTTCCGTTCAGTTGTCTCATTTTTGCTTTCTCTGGCCGGCCCATCCTCGCACCAATAAAAGTTCCAGCTTTATCCCTGATTGTGATGCTGCTAAGAAAATTAATGACTTCTAGCCCATCTTTTCCAGAAACATTTTCTTGATTTAATTTTACGTTTTCTAATCCGTTTTGATCTTCAAAATCAAAAGAAAAAGCTAAAATGGTGGCTTCTTTTCTTTCCAAAACGATGTTTTCTTTGTTTATTACCTTATGTGAAACGCCAAGATGATCTAAAGTTTTCTTAGTGTTTTTATGAATCTCATCATTATAAAAATAAGGGAGAATAATTTTCTTTATTCCTTTTTCGTCAATCTTAACTTTGCCTTCTTGTAACCATTTACTCAGCAAAAGAATTTTTTCTCCAGAAACTAGTTTCCAATAAAAAATATATTCTGGATGAAGAGGAACTTTCAGTTTTTTACTGATGTTCAGAGCTTCATTCCAAGAAGGAAGAGTAAATAAAGGCGACTCGACCAACTCCCTGAGACGTTCTTCTTTAAGTTCTAATAATTTCGCGGCTTTAAGAAAATAATCTCCTTCAAATAAGACAGAGAGAGATTTTTCTACTTCAGTTGCCCACCATTCTGGACAGTAACCTGCAGGAACTAAGGATTGTCCGTTCTCGGAAAAATCTCCATAATTGAACAAGATATCTCCTAAGAAAATAATTTCTTCAACTTTGGAATTGTGAAGTTTTGCTTCCTCTTCAGTCTTAAGCTGTAAAACAGAACCGTCTTCCAACCTTACTATCGGTCCTTCAATAGTATCGCAAAGAGTAACGGTGGCGGCTTTTCCGGGCCTTTCCATTTTTAGTTGTGTGCCGATAGCAATAAATTTTTCTAAGACAATTAAAGTAGCAGGATGAAGGGCAGATGCTGAGAAACCAGAAGTCCTGTTTCGTCCGTACCTTAATCTAAAACCGCCTACCCCTAAAGGGTGAGTAAGGATCGGTCGGCCGGCAACAAGGTCCATTATAAAAGTATTATTTGCTTTTACTGTTTTCTTTTCTTCTTTTGCTCCTTCTTTCTTGTTGCTAGAAGAATGGGCAGCATGAATTTTTTCTTTTAGTTTGATAAAATCTCCCAAAAACTCCCATTCCAAATCAAAATCCTGGCCCCATTTAGAAAGACGCTTCCATAACTTAGGAGCTTTTTGACATAACCCTTCTGCCAAGACTAAAGCGATTCCACCCCTTATTAAATTTGTCTCAATACGGGGCAAATCTTTGTAGTTAGACACTTCAAACGATTCTGTGGGATTACCATCAACTTCTACCGGTAGATGAGAAACCATAAATTTAATCTCTTCATCAGAGGGATGATATTGGAGGTTAGTTACCCTCTCATGATAATCATGAACTTCGGTAGTATACCGGTTTATTTCTGTTTCTTCAGGATCGTAAGTTGAATAGCCCATCTTAACCCTGACATAATCAGCAAGGATTACAGAAGTAGAAGCAGCTGTACCTCCTGCTCCTCTAATCGGTCCAGCATATTGTAAAGCAAAATATTCTTTCCCGTCTTTTCTTTTCTTGATTTTTAGTCCGATAAAACCTTCTAAAGGTGCGGAGACAATTCCTAACGTTAAATAAGCAAACCCAACCCTAATGCCTACTTCCATGGCTTCTTGTTTATCTTTAAAAGCATAAAATTTTTCTTTGGCTACTTCTTCGGCTATTTTAAACCCCACCCTCCAGTCCAACTGTCCGTATTCTTTTTCTAGCTCGGAAATTCTTTCGGTAACTTTTGTTTCCGTAATCTGAGGTGAAACTACTGAAATTAAACCTACTACTCTTTCAGCCATGTTTTTAGCCAAAGGGATAGAAACATCTTTTTCGGGATCCAGACCTTTAGCGCGGGCTTTTTTGGCAAGATGGTAGCTTTTTCTGATCTCTTCATCTATACTGGAAAAATATTTTTTTATGTCTGGAGAGGCTTTCATTTTTTTTTAGTTTTGTTTTTTGGGGGTTGTTTTTTGTTAGTGTGTTTTTCTGTCTCTTTTTATTTTAATTTTTTATTTTTTATTTGAATTTTAAGATTTTAACTTCCCTTGTCTTAAGATTAACGATAGGAACCCTGGCGGGTTCGGGTTCGTGGCCCATCTTTTCCTGAAAAGAGGTTTTTTCCTGCCAACAGCTGCCGCAAATAGTAGTGATTCCTTTGTAATTTGAAATGTTGGAATAATGAATATGTCCCGAGACAAAAAAATCAGGAATCTTTTTTATCAATAAGGGATCTTCTTTATGACCGGGAAAATAAGGAGTGGATTTAAAAGAAGGAGCCAGATGTCTTCTTTTTAATAAAAATTTCATGATCAGATCTGCCCGATGATAACCTCCATTGTTACGGATTGATTCTACGTGAGCTACATAATAATCAAAACTAGAACCGTGATAAAGCAAAACGTTAAATCCGGGGAAAGTTTTAGTCTTTCCAACATTTACCATAGCAGGATTTGTAACTAAAGTTACATTTGGTAAATCAAACAAAGTAGGGGAAAAAGATTTGTCGAAAGCTGATTGTGGTTCAGCTAGATGTACTGCGTCATGGTTGCCAGGACAAATTATGATCTGTTTATTTGAAGGAATCTGCTTGATTAAATTATTAAATTCTTGATATTGTAAAATTATGTCTTTAATCTTAAGCTCCTCCAGTTGTGAAGGATAAATTCCAATTCCATCAACTAAGTCTCCGGCAATAGCAATATATTTTATGTTCTTGGCTATTTCACGTTGTTTTTCGTTGCCTAGTTCTCCATTTAACCACTTTAAAAATTTCTCAAACTCTTCTTTCATAAAAAGGTTTGAACCTACATGAATATCAGAAAGAAAAATCATGTATTCTTCCTTGTCACTTTTTTTTAACTCGTTGTTTGAAGGAATGTCCGGCCAGATGATTGCGTCAGCGAAAATTATTTTATCTCCAGAAATTCCAGAAATGCCTACAACTTCATCGACCACTAACTCTTTAGCAAAACCATAAAGATTTTTATTTGTTTTTGTAACTAAAACTTTTATTTTTCCGGTGGGGTCTTCTAGAGTCAAGATTAAATTTCCTTTTTGGGTTTCAGAGATATCTTCAACCAATCCGATTAAAGCAACATTATCTTTTTCTTTTTTAGACAGCAGCCGGTTAATAGCCATAGTATTTTCTAACTCTTTTCTGTTACGTAAAAGCCCTTCCAAAAAGCGATATCTTGACAAAAATATTTGAGTAAAATCTTTAACAACATATTTTTTAGGAACATTTTTAAAAGAAGTAACAATCTCTATTTCTTTAGAATCTAATTTTTCTTCTAAAGAAACAGTTAAAAGATCTGCTGGTAATTCTTCATCTAAAGAAGTTTCAATTGTTAAAAGAAAATTTGAATTTTCATCAAAATCACTTTCCAAGGAATTTATATTTTGTTCTTGAGAAAAAGAAGGCGTGTTTAACATTAAAGTTGATTGTTTAAAAGTTTGTAGATGTGATTGATAGATTGAATCATCTCTTTCTTTCTCTGCTTCTACTCTATAAATGTCTACTTCATACCAATCAATTAAGCTAGTTTGTTGATTAATTACATCAACATAATCATTATTAAGGACTATTAAGTCTGATTCTTGTTCAATCTTATCAATGATAGAAGGGTCTATCTTTTTTTCAAGGAGGTCTTTATTAACAAGGACTCCTTTTTCAAACATGTTTTTTATGAATTCTGATTCTTTGTCCATTTTAAAGAGATTTGTTTTAAATTGTTGTGTTGGTTGATTTAGTTGGTTTAATTTTTTGAGAGTTTATTAGGGATTAATTAAAATAACTCTTGGTAAGATTGAAATAAGTTTAAGTTAAATTGAGAGACTTCTCCAATACAGCTTTTAGCTTGATGATTATGTTTTCATCGATAGATAAAGAAATGTCTCGAGTTCTTCCGTATCTTCCTTTAGATATTATTTTAGCGTTAATTATGCCTAACATATCAAACTCAGCTAAGATATCTGATATTCTTCTTTGTGTTAAGACATTCATTTTTGTCTGTTTGCTCAGATTCTTATAAACTTCATAAATCTCTCCAGTAAAGAAATTCTTTTTTTGGGGATAGATTAACAAAATTGAATATAATACTGATTGAAATTGTTTAGGTTGGTTAATGGCTGTATTAATTATTTTGTCTGATTCAACTTTTTTCTCGGCCTCATCAAGATGAAATATTTCTATTTTCTTAGAACCGTTCCTTTCAGATATTTCTCCTGCTACTCTTAAAAGGTCAATCGCTCTTCTGGCGTCGCCATGTTCTCGAGCAGAATAAGCTGAACACTTCTCTATTACTCCAGGCTGGACAACATCATTATTAAAAGCCTGAGCGGCTCTTTTTAATAAGATATCTTTTATCTGTAAAGCATTGTAAGGAGGAAAAATCACATCTTCTTCTGAAAGACTACTCTTAACTCTAGGATCAAGATTTTCAGCAAAAACAAGATTATTAGAAATTCCAATCAAACAAATCTGAGAATTGTTAAGTTCTGAATTAATCCTAGTAAGATTATATAATATTTCATCTCCAATCTTTTTGGTCAATTGATCTATTTCATCTAAAACCAACAGTACTACCCCTTTATCTTGATCAAGCAAACGATAAAAATAAGAATAAACTTCATCTGTAGGAAGACCAGTAGAAGGAACTTCATGACCAAATTCTTTGATTAATTGAGCTATCAACCGATATTCAGTATCAGCTACTCTCTTTAATTTACAATTAACATAGATTGTCTTTAATAAGATACAATTTTTTTGGGCAATTTCGTTCATATTATTCAAAATATGCCTCATTGAAACAGTTTTGCCGGTTCCGGTCCGGCCATAGATAAATAAGTTAGAAGGTTTCTCCATCCTTAAAGCTGGAGCTAGGATATTAGCAACTTCATGTATTTGTTCTTCCCGATAAAGGATTTCTTCGGGTGTGTAAGCTGAAGAAAGAATTTTCTTATTGATAAATAAAGATTCTTTCTTAATGTAGTTTTCAAAAAAATTTCCTATCTTACCCATAGCGACCCCCTCATTTCCTATGGAAACTTCTTTTTTTGTTTTTTTTTAAGTGTTCTTTGTGGCAGTTTGCTAGTATTAATAAATTATCCGGAGATGAGAGATATAAATCATCAAATACATCTTCCACCCCCTATGTTGCGAGTGGAGATAGTATAAATACTTATTCGATAATTATTAAGTAGTGAATAAATAAAGATAGATAGAAAAGATAATGATTAAAGGAATAAGATTAAAGATAATTAAAAGAGATTGATAAGATTCAATCAAATAAGATAGATTAGGAAATATGGTTTAAGTTGATAACATTTTTTAGATTGATTGAATTTATTAGGTTAAATTAAAAAAAAGGTAAGGTTTGTTATGTTAATTGAAGAAATTAACTTCCAATTTTTAGATTTTAATTTTTAAGTTTTGATCAGTAAGAAAGTAGATTTCTTTTTATTTGAGTTTTTTTCTCTTTTTATTTTATTTATTTGTTTTTAGCTTTATTTTAAACTTTTTTAATAAGGTTTGTATATATATATATTTATTTTCAATATAGAAAAGAAAGAAGAAAAGAAAGAAGAAAAAAAGGAAAAAGAAGAAACAAAACAAATCAAACAACTAAAGAAAGTAAAAAATTAAAAGAAATAAAAAAAGAACAAAGAAGAAATAAACCAAAAGAAAGAAGAAAAAAGTTAAATCAATAAGAACAATTATCTTTTCAAATAAAAAAACTTGATTATTATGTTTTTTATATTAAAATTAAAAATAAGCCTTTTTTTTCTTTTTAGTTATATTTTATTTTTATCTATTTGATTTTCCTTAATACTTTGTTTATTAGTAAAAGTTCCACAAGAAATTATAATTTTAACATATTTTGATCAACTTAAAACCTATTTATGAGTAAATTAAGTAAAATTGTTGCTAAGGAGAAAAAGAAATAAGTCTTTTTTTTCAAAGAATCAATTTTCCATAAGAAATGAAGGGGTAGCTATAATAAACTTAATTAAATATAACTCTACCTTAACTAAAAAAAGATAAGATTGTCTTTTAAGTTTTTTTGTTAAACTTATAAATTATTTAATAATAAGA
>JAHJDB010000100.1 GCA_018812765.1 Nanobdellota archaeon | reverse complement strand
CGTTGGGTAGTCGGTTTTCAGGATTTCTCGTTTATTGGCCAAGACGACTTTTTCAAGAGCCTGTTTAAGAGTATTCTTTTTTTGAGCAGCCTCTTTCGAGGTTTTATTGGACATTTAATCTGTGATTGTTTCTTTTACTACCACAATCCTTTTAAATTGGTTTATACTCAAAATCACAAAATGAAGAACAAACACAAAAAAGAGAAGGAAAATTATTCTGAAGAAGAACCTGAATTGTATCCAGCTGAAGAGCAAGGAATCACTTCCAAGGAAACTTCTGAACAAAAAGAAGAAGCGATGGAACACGGTTTAGAGGATGAAGACATCTATTCTTCTGAAGGAAGAGAAAAACAGGAAGAAGACGACGAGATTGATTCTTGGGAAGAGGGTTTCATGGAAGGAGCTTCACAAGCTGGACAGCTTGGCAAGGACGCTTTGACAGGAGAACCCTTAATGGATGTTGATGATGTGGTAGAATCTGAGATTGATGGAAAGATCTATCGTTTTGTCAGCGAAAAGAACGCCCGGAAATTCAGAGAAAAGCTCGATGAAGAGAAGTTAGAGTAAAAAGTTAAAAATAATAATTAAATAGATTTATTTACTCATAACCTTTCCTGTGGCTGCTGTCTCCTTTAAATTTTTTCTTTAATTTATTCTTGGCGTTATTGAAAGATTTTCTCAGTGCAGTTTCAAAGTTCCAATCAGATTCAGAGCTAGTGACGATCTCGCTAGGAAACTCAAGCCTCATGTTGATAGAATACTTTTGCTTGTTGCTGTCTTTATGATAAAGCTTAAGATGTATCACTAAGTCAAAAACCTCATTACGTAATTGTCTCTGCAGCTTAAAAGCTTCGTTTGAAGCAATCTTTTTAAGGTTAAAAGTTTGATGCGGCTTTAGATCTGCTTCTTTCAAACCCACAAATTTAATGTTAAAATTTTTGGGAATCTTCAGGCTGCCAATCTTTCTAAGGATATTTTTTACTCCTAAGATACCTTCTACTCCTTCAGAACTGACGACGATAAGATTAGAGATATTCTTATTGGCCATTAAGCTTGTGGCTTCAATCAGACTATTATCCTTAGTTATGGTAAAAAGATTATCGTTAGTGCTGAAAGTGCTTACGGGAAGATTTGCAAGGTTAGGCGTGTCTGATTCTGCGCTTCTGGTGCTGGCTTCCTTATTGAATTTGGTCGAGAACTCTCTTTTTGGCGACCAGTTAAGATATTTTTTAATCAAGTCCCGGTAAGAGACGATTCCGTATAATTTTCCTTTTTCAAAGATTGGCACCTGATCAATCTTTTCTTTAAACATGATTTCAATCACCATGGAGATCGGATCGTCTTTACTGATACTTTTTGTTTTAATCAGCTTAATGTCAGAAACCTTGGCTTTTTTCATCTCCGGGAGTTCAGAACCTAATTTTGCCAGATCTATTGCATTAAGGACACCGTAGATTTTCTTTTCTCTCTCTACAGGCAGGAACTGCATGTTGCTTAAATACATCAGATAAGCCGATTCAATGATGTCTGCATGTTCATTTAGGATCGGCGTGGGCTGCACGAAAGATTTTATCTTTGCTTTCGTGACATCAATCTTAGTTCTTAATAGTCTTTTTCTTTCAATAAGGCCCAGATATTTATTGTTCTTGAACACTAGACCGGAACGCTTTTCAAAATTCTTCAGTTTTCCGATTACGGAAGAGAAAGTTTCATCATCACTAAACATTAAGAAATCTTTTGTTATAATGGGCGTTATTTCCATTGTTTCACCTCTCTTTCTTTAGGTAGTTTAAGTGATATTTAAAGTATTCTATTTTTTGTATGTGTTTAGTAAGTGGGTGAGCAATGTCAATCCGTGAGCGATACAGCTATGATATATCAATCTGTGGAAGGGGATGTTCCTCACGGGAGGGAACCACATTCAAAATATACATCAGAAGAGTGAACCCAACATTGCTCACAAGGAACGCAACTAAATACATCCTGTTTTCTATTTCTGTTTTCAATTTTTTAAATAGTAACGGCAGAGAAAGGAAAGGCTCTAAAAATAGTCATAACATTTAAAAATGAGCAGTTAAATTTACTTCTAAACAGAGATGTGGGCGATGGCTTGCCTGAATCTGGAAGAAATGGAAAACATTTCAAAAAAGATCTCAACAAGAGACTTAATAACAATGGAGGCCGAATAAAATGGGAATATATAAACAAGTAAGAGAACTTTGGAAAAAACCAAAGGAAAACATGCCTGAATTATGGCGTGAAAGATTGATTAGCTGGAGACGTGAACCTGTAACCGTTAAGTTGGAACATCCGACTCGGATTGACAGGGCCAGATCTTTAGGCTATAAAGCAAAACAAGGTTACATTGTCGTCAGGCAAAGAGTTCTTAGGGGCGGACATACCAGACCGCAGATTAAAGGCGGTAGAAAACCTAGAAAGTCTGGCATCAGACTTTCGCTAAGGAAGAATTACCAGCAGATCTGTGAAGAAAGAGCCCAGAGAAAGTTCGCTAATTTAGTGGTCTTAAATTCATATTGGGTTGGAGAAGACGGCAAATATTGCTGGTATGAGATTATTTTGGTAGATCCAAGTCATCCAGTGATAAAATCTGATCCAAAAATTAACTGGATAAGTTCAAACAAGAATCTTGGCCGGGCTTTCCATGGAAAAACATCTGCCGGCAGAAAAGGCCGAGGTATGGCTGGGAAAGGCAAGGGCTTCGAGAAATCTAGACCTTCTAGAAGATCCCGAAAGAGACTGCAATAGATTTTTACCTTTTACTTTTTATTTTTTACTTTTTTCATATTATTTAAATAATTTTGTTTTTTACTTTTTAAATAACAAGTTTTATATACAAAGAATTCGTTCTAAAAAGTGATGTCAAAAAGAGGACAGGTAACTATCTTTATAATTGCAGGTATCATCATCTTAGTTTTAATTCTAAGCATAACCTATTTTTCCAGGACCAAGGTCACGGAAGAGCTTAAGATTGAAGAAGCCGGTAAATTTAAAACAGATCCTTTTGTTTCTTTTATAGATAACTGCCTGGAAAAAAGTGTTATTAACGGAATGTATCTGGTTTTTTCACAGGGTGGTTTTTATGAATTTGCTCTGAAGCCAGAAGTGTTTAACCAACTAGACGGACAAATCACTTCATTCCCTCCAGAATTAGAATTTGAGATTTTTGAAGTAGAAAGTGAAAATGAAATCCTGCAAGTTCCAGTATATTTTCAGAATAAGAAAGTTAATTTGCCTCTTATAACTAGCATAGAACAAGAGGTCGGAAAAGCTTCCAGAAGTTTTTTCCTATCATGCGTAAATAATTTTGAAACTTTTAAAAAAGAAGGGTTCACGGTAGAAATGGGTAATCCGGATATAAAAATTACTTTCGCTGAAAGAACTTTAGTGGAGTTAGATTACCCCTTGAAAATAACCAGCGGAGATGAGGTTGTCGAAATTAAAACTTTCTCTACAATCATCAACTTTAACTTTAAAGAAAAATATGAAGTAATTAAAGAATATTTAAATCAGCAGGAAAAGGATCCCACAGATTTTTTGATGGGTGAACTTTCTTCTTATGCTTATGAAAAAAAATTTGATTTCGGATTTAAGCAGTTTGGCGGCTCTGGTTCAGAAATCCTGGTGGATTTTTCTTATGACGAGAACTTAAGAGAAGAACCGCTCACTTACAGTTTTGCTCTTTTTTTTAATTGGACTGGGCTGGTAGAAGAAGCTGAGTTTCCTGAAGATGAAATCTTTAAACTGGAAAGGATCCCCGTCTGGAATATTGACAAACCAGGGATCTACACTTATCAGGTGAAAGCCGTTGGAGAGGGTCTTACTTTTCGTACTAATCCGAAAAGTTTATCCCTAGATCCTAACACGGGTCTAATTACTGTAGACACAACTGAATTCCCTAATGATGAATACTTATATTATGTCTTAGTTAATGATCAATTTGGACACGAATCAACCGCGCCAATAATCATTAACATAAATGTTAATACTGGAAATCTGCCGGAGATTAAGCCCATAGCCAGGCAGACAGCAAAAATAGGTGAAGAATTTAAATTCAAAGTAGAAGTATTAAATGCCGGAAAAAATTTATTCTTCGCGACAGACTCTTACCTATTTGACATAGACAAAGAAACTGGAGAGATTAGCTTTATTCCTCAAAAAGAAGACGAAGGCCTTCATTCCGTCCGGGTAGACGTGGAAAACGAATTTGGAAAGACTTGGCAGAGATGGGAGTTAGAGATAAAATGAAGAAAGACAAAAAAAATATTAACTATAACAAAAGTAAGATAAAATATTTTGTGCTTCTAGCTGCTATTGTCCTTGTTTTCATCATTATAAGTTCTTTTGCTGAAAATGGTGTTGATTGGAATAGTCCTGAACAATTCGAGGCTAATTTTGAAAAAGATCCGGCGACTGCATTTTCCAACAATCCTGAAACAGCTTGGAATAGGATAGATGAAAATCCCAGCCTGCTTGTAGATAATGAACAGATCCTGGCTGCAGCTTTCAACAATAATCAGAATAAGTTTTGGGAAGTTGTCGATAAAGAAGGCTATGATTTGATGAAAGATCAAAAATTATGGGATTTCACTTTTGAGCAGGATCGATTAAAAGCAGCCGGCGTGATTGGAAAAAATGTTGAAATTTTAGATGACCTTGCCCTTTTAGAAAAATTTGACCAAGAAATTTCTTCTTTGAAATTAAGAAATGGCAAGACCGGAGTAGAGATCGTCAACGAAAATCCTGAAGCGAAAAAAGCCTGGCTAGAAAAGAAATACGGTCTGTCTATGGAAGATATAATTGAAGCAGATGGAAAGATTAAGAATGCCGACATTCTTAAATATGATGGTGTTGATGTTACTACCGGTGGTGAAGGAGGTGGAACTTTTACCATTAAGGATGTCAAGGGAGCAAAAATCCTTAAAGACGGTTCTTTGGAATTCCAAAATACCCTGATTAAGAGTACAAAAAGTTTTTCTCTTAAAACAGACGAATCCGGTAATGAGTTTTATGAGATGGAAGCCGGAGAAGTTTCTCTGGATGAAAAAGTTAATACATTTTCTTTAAAGGTAAAAGGGGGAAAAATTATTGCTTCAGGAAAAGGCCTGATAACTTACGAATGTTCTGATTGTGTTTTTGAAAAAGGAGCAAGGTTAGGTCAGTTTATCAAGTTAGAAAAGACCGGCGATTTAATCACTGGTAAATTCAAACGTATCGGCCTGTATAAGTTAGATTATCCTTTTGAAGCGGCGGTGGCCATAGAAGTGGAAGGCGGACTTTTTCAACAAGAAGATTTAGATCCAGAAGAGATGATTATTCTCGGAGAAACTAAACTGGTCAAGAAAGAAATTATTTTCAGAAATCCAACTAAAAAACTAACCACCGATCCAACTAAAATTCTAACAGCGACTATGCCGGGAGACGGAGTCGTTATTAATAATGAAGGACCTAACCAAATATATTATACCGAAAAAAGAGATCGCGACGCCGCAACATTTTGTCCGAATAATTTTGCTTGCATAGTTAATAATCCCGGCCGGGAATACGGCGGAGATTATCAAGAAAGGCTGGCTTTTTTAAATGTGCAGGAAAATGATCATATTTCGGTGAAAACTCCGGTTTATTATAACCGGGTAGAAATTCTGGACCAAGTGGGCGGAGAAGTTACATTTACTTCTACTAATAAAGATAGTGGAAAGATCTTAGGAGAAATAAAATCTGTTGCCGGAGAGAAACCAAAACTGGTTCAGGGCAAGATGGAAGAGATAAAAACTGGAAGAATTGATGTTTTGGATAGTACAGACCCGTATGGACAGCCGTCATTGTATCATTGGTCGTCAAAAAAATTTCAGAAAGACCAGACTTATTTTACTAGTAACAGAGATCATTTTGCAACCTGTACTTATGGTCTTGACTGTGAAGAAATTTTTGCCAAGGAATTTGGAAAGGTGATTGAACCAAAAGACAAGACAAAACAGATTTCAACGACCGTAATAGTTTCCGGCGACAATGCCAATACTCCCAGAAGCATGTTTAGATATTGTCAGATAGAAGGATGTTACATTGTCAACAGCAGAGATTCACCGCCGACAACTAGGAGTAGTAAGCTGATTGTAACCGGGCATCATATCATCGGTTCTGATCATGTCTGGAGGGACCCTCCAGAAACCATGGCTCCGAACCATAAGCCCATTGATAACCTTTATTTTGGTTCAGTTGAAGGAGGTTCACCTTTAGATTCGCTACCGGTAAATAACCTAGATTCACCAAAATCTGTTGATTATGTTGCCTTCAGCGCCTGCAATACGGCAAATTCTTTTGACTCACCAGATTTCAAGATTCTTCAGAAAACATATCCTGATTTAAAATTTGTACAAGGATGGAGCAATAAAGCACCGTTATTTGAAAATATCCACAATTTACCTACCAATCAAAAAGAAATAAAAAAGCAAGCTCAAGGAAGCATCGTAAAAAACAATAAAGGAGAAAAAGTAGGCGGAGAAAAATCCTGGTATATAAAACAGGCTGATGGAACTTGGAAATGGACTAACGGCCGGCAAGAACCTAAGGCGCTAGGTTCATCAGATGAATTTTATGAGGATTTTGCTTGATTAGGCTTAGTAGAAAAAGTCGTCATCACGGCCTAAAAGAAGAGAGATCTGCTAAACAAGACTTTAGTTATAGTTAAGTTTCGAGCCAGGATAATATTAAGAAGTGATATTATTTTCTGATTAACCTTTTAGGCTTGGCAGATTTTACCGGCCAAGATGACTTTTTCTACAGAGCCGCTTGATTATGGCTTGCTTGAGGATATTTATTAAGGCTTGATCTCTACAATCACTTTTGGAACTAAGCTTACAGAATCATTCTCTTTTTTTCTTACACAACCTAACTGTACAAAATGGCCGTATACTTCGTCTACAGCCTCGTCATTAAGAGCAATACAACCAAAGGTCCAATCGTAATCTTCATATCCGCCTCCACCATGTATCTCCAGGAGACCCCCAAGTTTTGTATTTTGTGGAGGAGACAAGCATTGTTTATCGGCATTGACTATTGAACTATATTGTGTCAAGTTAATTAATCCGGATTGAAGGCCTCTTTCAGCATCCTTTTCATTTGGGTATGATAACAAAAGCGATTTATGAAATTTGCCAGGAAACTTACTTCGGATAAAATATTTTCCTTCCGGAGTTCTGCCGTCACCTTCATTTAATTTATCTCCAACTGCTTGGAAACCTAAAGAAATTTTATATTGCTTGAGAGGAAGATCATCGCAATAAAGGCTTAATCTTCTGGCAGATTTAGTTACGACTATTCTCCGTTGTTTTCCTTCACATTGTTTGATAATTTCGTCTAAAGGAACAGAAGGATCATAAAATTGGTCTAAATTTTCATAGATGTCTTCTTTATTTTGGCTGATTTCTGGAGTTTTTGTTTTTGTTATGATTGATTCGTTAAAATAAGGTTGATCTTCCTGTCTTGGTTTTATTGCTGGTTTAGAAACGGGGTGCATGACATAATCTGTACAAGATGTTAATGTTAAACTCAGTAAAGCTGTTTTAATTAAATTAACCATATTTAAGTAGTTATTTTATCCCCTATTATAAGTATTTTGTCTTTTTCTTTTAAATTAAAAGTAAAAAATAAAGAAACTTTAAATACCTTTTAATTATATTATACTAAGATGTCAAAAAGAGGACAGGTGACGGTTTTCCTAGTAGTAGGTATAGTCATACTACTTCTTTCTGCAGCGATGTTTTTCATCTTCTCAAAAGTCAAGACGACTCCTCTTGAAGTTGAAGAGAAAGAAGCGTTTGAATCTTTAGGTGTAAAAGGCCAGATTCAATCTTATGTTGAAAGCTGTATGAGGGAAACAGCCGATCCTTCTGTTTACCTTTTAGCTTCACAAGGTGGAATTATTTATCCGGAAGAAGATAGTAAGATCTTGTTGACTGATTATGGGATGATTAATTATGCTTGGATAAATGGAGTAAAAGGTCTTTCTAGAGAAAAGATGGAGAAAGATCTTGGTTTGTATTTAGAAGAATACATCGATTTTTGTCTCGGTAACTTTGATACTTTTCTTGTTCGCAACATAATTGTTGAGCCGGATTATGATAAGATGAAAGCTGATTTTAAGATCCAAGATAATTTTATTGATATGCAGTTAAATTTTCCTTTGAAGGTAACCTTGCCTAATGGAGATGAGTTGGTAGTTGAAACTTTTTCTTCTCAGTTGGAAAGCAGATTGGGATTGATGCTGAAAGCGGTAGAAGCTTTAGAGATGCCGGATTTTGATTTTACGGAATTGATCAGTTTTCCTTATCAGCCGGTTGTTTTTCCTTATGATGAATCAGTGATGATTTATTCTTTGGCGGATGAAAAAAATCTTGACACTCCTTTAGCTTTTATGTTTGCTGTACGGAACGATTATCCTGAAAATAAGCCGCCGGTTTTAGATTTTATAGCTGATAAGACCTTTAAGGTAGGCAACAGGTGGCAAGAAATTCTCACTGCTGAAGATCCAAATAATGATCTCTTGACTTTTTCATCAGATTCAGATAAATTTCCAATTAAAGAAGATGGAACGATTGATGTTGAAATGATTACTCCCGGAATTTACAAAGTAATTTTTGCAGTTGATGACAGTCGGGGAGGAAAACACGAACAAGAAGTGACGATTACTATTGTAAAAAATTAAACTCAAAGAACAACTCAAAGAACAACTCAAAGAACATCAAATAATATTAAAGAACATGAAACTTAAATTAAAAAAAACAAGTGTATTGCTTCTAATCTCCTTAATTATTATCAGCTCTTTTTCTCTTGCTCTAAACGAGGGAGGAGAGCCTACTCCTGAACAGATTCAAAGCGCAGTTCAAAATCAAGGAGATTTTGATAATATTCAAACTCCTACTGCAGCCGATTTAACTAAAGTAGAGAATCCAACTCCAGAACAGTTTGCACGATTAAGTCCTTTGGAGCAGGGAAAATATCTTGGCCAAGGAAGTAATTTTGATAATCATCCCGAATTTGTCCAAAAATATTATTCTGATCCAACTAATTGGGGATTAAATGCAGAAGCTGATAAGGTCTTGTTTGAAGGAACTAGATTTAGGGATCTGTTGAAAACAAGTCTATCACAAGTAAGTGCAGCAGAACAATATTTTTCTAACAAATTTCCGGCAGATTATGAATTCAAAGAAATAGGGCCGGATTTTAAGTATGATCCAAATAATGGAATGTTGTATAATTTACCAGGAAAGGTTAACGTCAAGGATACAAAAATAAAAACAATAACAGCTTTCGGTGAGAATAACGAATTTGGAATTCGCGTTTTAGGTTTAGATGGCCGTGAAGCAGTAGTTATCGGAGAAAAAGAGGCCGGAGAAAGATTAATTACTTTTGAAAATGGAAGATTGGTTCTTACCGATTCTCAAAATAGAAAGCAGGAATTTACATTTACCGGAGAAGAGACAACAAAGTTTAATCTAAAAAAAGATGCAATTGAAATTGAAGGGCCAGTTTCAGTAATTCTACCAATTGATAACGAACACGAATATGCTAGAATAAATAATCTTGGTGGTAAGATTACCATAAGTAAAAACTGCAATATTGAAGCTGAAAATGCGATTGTAGAAACGGCTTTAATTTATTTGGATGGTAAATTCTCTTATAATCAAGAAAAAAACATTGCTGAAGCGTTTGATCACGGTGATAATCGTAATGGCGGATATACCATCGTCGTCGATAAAGGTAGCCGTCTAGGAGCTAAAACTCAGGGACAAAATTCTCCTAGCAAACTTACTGTACATTTCTCTGGGGTTGCACCTTATTCAGCATTTGCACCCGCTGATCCAAATGCTAAACCGCCAGAAAACCTAAAACAAGTCATTGAAAAAATTAAGAACACTAAGCCTCCTTCGCCGGATTTATGCACTCCTTCTGCTGGAACTTCCTGTCAAAATGCAGAATTATATATCGATAAAGATGAATTTGGAAGGGTTATCGCTACTGCAAAAGGCCCCGTTGATGTAGGATTTTATAATGTGGCTCAGGGGATAGGAGTAACTCCTTCTCCAACGGAACCGCATTTTATCGGTGAGAATGGCTTGTCAGAATTAGATCTCAGCAAAGGCACTATGCAAGTACAGATAAATCTGCGGGGAAAAACAACTTATACTGACAATCAGTATGCTAGTTATGAAGGAACTGGAGTAAAAGACGGCATTCGTACTCGTGAAGATGGAGCCTCAGTAAAAATTATTCGTAATGAAGTTAATTCTGAAGATGTGATCTATGCAGAATGCCATCAGATTGGCCAGGGCGTTTGTCAGAAAGGGGCTGCCGCTGTAGATATCAGCAAAACAATCGCTCTTGCCACAAAAGCAGGTGTAGGAATCTTTACCGATCCAGATTATGAAAGCGTGAAAATTTCTTTAGAAGTTTCTGACGACCAAGGCTCATTGAAATATGATTGGGACGAATATAAAAAAAATCTTGGAGCCATCGCCGAAAAACAAACTGACGGAAAAGAGATGATCTTGGGAAGGACCATCAACATGAAAAGCGTGGTCTGCGAAGGGAACCAAGAATGCAACCTTGTCCTTACCCAAAATAAAGATGGAACTGCCGAATCTTTCTATGAATTATATGATCCTCAAACAAAAACCGTATCTAAGCGGGTAGGAATAAAAACTAATCTTGGGAAGTCATACGGCCAGGCAACCATTCTTACTTCTGAAAAGAACATTGAAAAATTACAGCAGATGCGTGATCTGATAGGTCGTGGAGCATATTTACAAATACAACAAGTTTTTGCAAAAGCACCGTTTGAAGATGATCAAGAGTTGAGGAATCTTGTTTTCAAAGAAAGTGGGATTGATATCAGCAAATTAGGCAGTAAAGATTATATGGATCGGATAGGAACGATTGCCAAATACCATACTGAAGCTAAAAATATGATTAAGTCTTTAAGCGAGAATTATGGGATTGATTTAGATGAATTCGGCCAGCCTTTGACTTTAGAAGATCAGGAACGTCTAAGCGACGTCATGACCAAAAAAAGAGGTACTCAAGGGAGTGTTATCTTTGATCAATATACTCGAGCAAAAGTGGCTCTTGCCAATGCCGAAGTGCAAGATAAGTTAGCAGCACATCTAGCCTGTGCTGGTTCTTCTTTTTGTTCGGTTAGCGATAGTGACTGGAAAGAAGCACAAAAAAAATTAATTACTGAAGTGAAGCATAGAGAAAGTTCTGCTGAATATAAACAATGGCAGGATACAGTAAAAAAGCAGGAAGAAGCAGTAAAAAAAGCAGAAGAAGCTGCTGAATATTTAGGGGGGATGATAAATAAATATGCCACCCATATTTCACAAACGATCAGTGGAGATTTATCAACAGCAGAACTTCTTGGAGAAGAGTACCGGAAAGCCAGAAATCAACAAGGAAAATTTCAAGACACTGAAGAATCTAATAAAAATGCAGAAGAATCAAAAAAAGTCCGGCTTGAAGCCGTAAATAAGAATCTGGAAAATGCTAAAAATGATATTGGTAAATTTGAAGAAGCTGCTAAAACCAGAGCACTAGCGCGTAAAAGTGCTGCTTCTAAAACAGGAGAAATTTTTAAGGAAATAACTAAAGATGATTGGTCTGAAGAAGACAAACACGAATACGATCTTTTAAGAAACACTTTGGCGTCAAAAGAAGCAGATGTTTATGCCTTAAATTTATTATCTGTAAATGCTCCCCTCAATGAATATAGTGCCTTAGCTGGAGTACAGAAATTAGTTGATGATTGTCAAGGGAATTCCATCTGTGAAGCAGAGATGTGGAATGCTGCAGGATTTTCAAGAAAAGCTGCAGACACTGTAATAACTGCTGATCTGCCTAATAGCATTAAGGCAAGTCTTACAGATGATTATGGATTTTCTGCTCAGCAGGAAGTTTTTGATACTCTCGACGAATCTTCTCAGAAGTATTCTGATGAAAGAAAAAAAACAGAAGAGCTGATAAAACAAGGAGAGTCTGGAAAGATAGGCACTATTTTTGCGGATTATGTTCAGTATCTTTCTGAAGATGAACAAGTTAAGTTAGCTCAGAGCATCGATAAAGGAGATAGTAAGGAGATTGTCACAACTTTAGAGAAAGTTCAACAAAAAGAGCAAGATTCTATTACTAGCCGAGTGACAGCAATTGCTAGCGGAAAAGATGCAATCAAGGTTGCAAAGTCTATCATGCAAAGGACCGGAAACGAAGCGGCAGGAAACTCAATCCTTAAATCACTACCTTCTGAATTGAGAGAAACTGCGGAGTTTAAAGAAGCTGACCATTTAGCAGCAGTAATTAGTGATGAACGTCTTAAAGAAAAGGAACAAGAAAGAATAGCTTCTGCCAAAGCTTTACAAAATAAAAGAGAAGGCAGAGACTCGAGCATGTTTGACGGTGTTACTTGGGAGAACTCGGGAGTTCTTGAATATGCAACATCAAAATTTTTGCAGGGTGGTGGGGAAGTATTTGATTATGTTGGAGAGGGACTATACGATGGTGGTAGATATATGGTTGGTTATACTTCTAAGGGGTATGGTTATGCTGCTAGTGCAGTTGGTCTAGAAAGTTTTGGAGAAGGAGCAATAAAAGCCGGTGAAATCATAATAACAGAGAAAGAAACTGAAGAGCAAAAACTTGACCGGGATATTCAATTTTTTACAGATCAGGCAGAAGAATTCAGGCAGGCGCAATTATTTATTAATAAGCAGAGAGCAGAAGGAAAAACAACTGTTCAGGCTTTGTCGGCACTCGAAGGAGTGACTGGAGATGTTTCTACCAGTCTTGCTCTGAAGAATATTGCCCGGCAAGGCCGCAGGCAGTTGACTGCTAATGAAAGGGGCGAGGAAGCTTTTGCTGAAGCAGAAATTGCTGAACGGGAACACGGGCAGTATATGGTTGATGGCATGTATCAAAACGTTATCGATATTGCTGCAGGCCAGGATGAAGAATTAACCCGCAGAGCGCTTGAAAAACTTGGCGAATCAAATGAGATTATAGGTATCGGAGGAGTTGGTCTTACACAAAGAGATGCAGCAATAGTAGTTCCGCTTGCTAGTCAGATTGTCTTAAGCGTAGATAATTTTATTCCCGGAGTTTTAATTGCTAAAGCAGCAAAAGCAGGCGTTAAGGTTGCTAGAGTAATAGGCGAGGTATCTAAAATAAGCAAAGCTATTGAAGCAGTTGGTGATGCAGCTAAATTATGGAAAGCTACAGAACAGGCTGCTGATTTATATCGGGTCTCTAAGGCTGCTGTCCAGGAAGCAGAAGCAGTAGCAAAAATTTCTAAGACTGCGGAGAATATTGCAAAGCTTGAGAAAGCCAAGGAATCATTAAAAGGAGCTGAAGCAGTTTTAACCGTAGAAAAAGCAAGCCAGCAGACACGGCTAGGAAAGGTTTTAGGTCGGGAATATTACCTTGGTCTTACCAGAAAAGGAGAAGATTTAATAGCTGTTGAAAAAGCTCAAAAAAGTCTTACAACAGATCTCGCTTTAATAACTTCTAAACTTGACGATGCCAGAAGAAGTAATGCTGCACCAGAGACAATAAATCTGTTAGAACAATCTTCTTCAGCACTTATTAAAAAAAGTGACGATTTGGATCGGGCAACGGAAGCTTTACATCTTGCAGGTTTGGATTCAGTTACTGAAGGAAGGGCAGGACTGAAACAATATGGTCTGGCCATAGAAGCAGGAGGAGAAAGTAAACTGCCAATAACCATCGGCTTACAAAGACAATCAAAATTAGCAGATGATTTTCAAAAAGCCAGAGAAACTTTTTTGGCAGAAAGAATTGCTGTCGGTGCTGATAAAGTAAGACCTGAAACAATTAACAAGCTTATCGAAACAGCTAAAGCAAGAGAATATGACAGTATTACAAAAACAATCAATTCTGCCATCAAAACAAGATTAAATGCCCAAAGAGTTGGGCAAAACTTAGATAAGCTTGAACAAGCCGGGATTTCTGTTAAATTTAGTGAAGGAAAGTATGTGGGGGAAATTGCTGCTGGTACTTCTGAAGCAAGATTGTTAGATAGTGTAAATGAATTGATTAAAGATGATGAGGTCTTAGGAAGAGTTGTTACTGGCCGTATTAAGGAAATACCCGAATTGGCTCCTGCAGAAGCTGATAGGCTGGGTTCTTTATCTGATGAACTTTCAGAAGTAACCGATGTTACGATTGACGGCCCTTCAACATTACATGTCGATCCTGACACTGTGCCTCCAGGATGGGAAGGAACACCTGCTGAATTTGGGGATAAGGCTAGAGAATATAATGCACTGGTTGCAAAAGCAGATCCTGGAGATATTATTTCTGAAGTAAGAACGGGAGTAGAGGCTCAGGCGTCAACATTAGCTAACGATAAACAAGTTGCTGCTTTGGCTGTAAAAGATGATTTAGCGCGAAGAGTTAGCGGCGAATCCTCGACTGGTGTTACTGCGCAAGTTGTAGGTAAGGAAGCTTCAGAACTGCCTAAGGTTAGACAAGTACCGGACACCGAAATAATGGGGGATATACCAACTCCTACTTCTGTTGAAGCAGGACAGCGCAGCGCAGTCTTAGGTTCAAGTGATATTGGCGATATTCCTTTAGCTGGAGAGCCCTCAAAAGTTTTACCTTTAGAAAAATTGCCTACAGCAATGACTACACCTGAGCAAAATGCTCAAAGGGTTGTTGGATTGCTGCCAGAGGTTGGTCAAGATGTTAAAGTAGAGACGGTAGCAGGAAACGTCTTTGAAGGAACCTTAAAATATTCAGACGAAGAGATGCTTTATTTAGAAAAGTTTGATGAGCAGCAGAAAATTCTTACCAGCAGAGTTACTGAAGTAGAGGTCCCTCCAAAGACAGTTGAATTGGAAGAAGTTTCTTTAGAAGGAAAAGTAGTTAATGACAATGCTTTTGATCCTTGCAATGTTGCAGCCGCGGCAATTTACGGATTTGCTGTTCCTTGTGTTAGACCGACTCCGCAAATCCCTCTAGAAACAAGAGTTCTTACTCCTGAAGATCTGCCGTCTTCTCAAATAACTCCGGAAGTGCTGCCTATAGCAGAAGAGATAGTTCCACCCCCTACTGCTAGAACTGCTGACGATTTCCTTGTTCATTATGATCTGGAGGGAATGAATGTTGAGCAGCGTAGTGGTTTGCAGAAGTGGGTGACAGAAGCACAAGGAAGATTCAATGACGAAACAATCCAACAAGCTCTGCCAAGACAAATTGAAATCTTCAGCGGCAATCCGGCAAAGTTAAGTGAAGAAGGAAAAGCGCTTGAGAGTCTTGTAGATGCTGGATACTCTCCTGTAGAGATTAGAAATGCAGAAAAATATCTTGGTGAAGCAAAAAAACTAAGAGACTTGCCGCTTCAGCAAGGTGATCTGGTACATGCAACCACTTCAGATAACGCTCTTGAAATAATCAGTTCAGGCCAATTAAAAAAATCTACTGGAGAAGGAGCTCAGTTTGGAGAAGGAGTCTATACTGTTGAGGCCAAAGCGTCAGGAAAATTAAAAGATGTTTCTGCAGAAACAAGTTCTTATCTTTCCAGAACTGATATCACTACTGGAGAAACATCTCCTGTTCTTGTTCGGGTAAAACCAGAATATGTTGACCAGCATCCACCCATAACAAAAGGAGCAACTGCTCAAACTAGAATCTTTGCAGATGATATTCCTGTTGAGCATCTTGAATTTAATTCCGGCCAAGGCTGGAAAAGTGCTGACGAGTTTGTTAGTTCTGATAAAGCAGCTCAGCTTTCAAAAGAGATGGGAGATATTCCTGTAACTGTCGATAAATCTGGAAAAGTTTCAGCAGAGGGTTTGAATCTAGATGATTTCCAGATAGTTGGAGAGGATGTTTTTAGTAAATCAACCGGGAAGAAATTAAGTGATGAAGCTGCTAAAGTTGTTTTAGATGAAAAGCAGTTCTTAGAATTTGCTCCAGAGACGATTCCTTTTCCCGGAAAGGTCCCTGAACAATTAGTCCAGGATAATAAATTACTATTCGCGAATCGAGAAGAATTTCCTGCACTTAAAGGTCCGCAGGGAAGATATAGTCCCTTCAGATTTGAAGATGAAGATAAACAAAGATTAATTGCTTACTCTATTGAAGATCGCAAAGTTGCAGAAGCAGCAGGCAAGATCTTTGAGAATGTTCCCGCTTCACAACTTCCATCAGGACAGTATACCTATGTTCTTTTGGAAGATGGAACTTTAGTTTTTGGCAAGGTTGAGACAGAATTAGAATTTGGGGTTAAGCATCTGCATCTTGCTAATGAACGGCCAGTAGTTGCTGCTGGAGAGATTGTTGTTGAAGAATCTGGAGAATACGCTTTTAACTCTCTTAGCGGAACAATTACCAAGCCCTTGAAAGATCAACAGTTAGAGAAATTTACTGCTGAAGTTGGCAGCGATCTTGCTCAAACAAAAGTAACGGAATATGAACAAGCCGTCAAAGATAATATGGATAGCATATTTGAAAATTATTTTGGCAGGAAAGGAGACTCAACCCATGTCAGCGTGATCGGATTCGAAAAAGAATCTACTTTGGACGAACTGATTGATATCTGTGCTAAAAACATCGGCTTAAACCTGCCTGCTTGTGGTGCTCAGCTGGATCTGAAACCTTTGATTGATGAAAGGGTTGCAGCACTGGCTGCAGAAACAGTTCCTGCTCCGATAGTTTCAGTAACCGGAACAGAAATTGAAATCTCTCCTTCAAAATTTTGGCAATCCGAACCCTTGCCTCTTGAAAGAAGAGTTGAACTTACGCCTACAGAAATATCTCGAGAGATTGAGACTATAAAAGAAGGTTATGCTAGCCAAAAGATTGATTTAGAAAAAATCATCAGTAATCATCCTACTGTAAAAGTTAAACAAGCAGACGTTACCTTTACAGGGAAATTAGGAGAAGGGACGGTCGGAGCTGTTTATGAAGGTAGTATACCAGGGGTAGGAGATAGCCTTGCTTTTAAAACTGCTAAGGCTACTCCGGGAGAGTTAGGCAGAATAAGAGGAAATCTGGCTGATAATGTTGATAGCTTGTTTAAAGAGTTAGAACAATCAAGAGAAGCTTGTAAGTTAGTTCCTTGCCCGGGATATTATGGTATCTATGAAATCGATGGCGTCCCTTACTTAGTTTCAGATAAAGTGAAAGGAAGACATTTCTTTGAT
>JAHJDB010000099.1 GCA_018812765.1 Nanobdellota archaeon | reverse complement strand
ATGAAACCCTAGCCGTCTGGGTCATGTTTGTCATCGTTTATCGCAGATAAACATGACTTGACCAGACGGAAGATACCATGTTCTTATACAAAGTATAGGGTTATGGTCTCTGTAGTAGGATAGGGTTTCATATTAGCCGAAGAGGGGTTCAAATTGTTAAAATTAAATGTAATAATAAGAATAAAACTAAGTTACAACAAACTGTCACTACTTCAAATAATTAAAAAGAAAGCAATCATATCTTTCGAGACAGGTTTTACAATCCCCGTAGGGATGAACCAATTGGATTTTCTAAGCCAAACCTCTTCTTTCGACTATGATTGCAAAAAGAAAGTAAGAAGAAATGATTTAAATGCATATCTGTTCTGGAGTAGATAATAAAAACCCCCTCTTTTCAAACAAACTTTAACTGTTCTCAGGAAATAACGTCAAAAAAAACAAAAATAATCAGAAATAAGATGTGCGGCAGCCGAGACATTCACTTGACGTTCAGACCATAGTCAACGTCATAGATTTGAACTCGGGTCACAGCGTCTCTGCGTAACGAACATTCCGAAAAGATCAGATTTTCGCTATTGGCAACGCCGTATACTAGACCACTATACTACTGCCGCATAAGTCCTGCAAAATTATAACCATTAATAAACTTTTTTATTATCAAGTCTCTGTTAGTCAAATGAAATTATTTCTAAAAAGCTGTGTCTAACCTCAGAATTTACAAAAACTTAATAAACAAACTTAAAATTTGGAAATATAAATCCCACTCGCAGCAAGCGTTGGGAGTTAAATTAATCAAAAATTTAACCCCCCTTAGTTTAGTGGCTAGAACGCTCCGCTGTAGAAATCCTTTGGATTTTGTCCTAACGACTGGCATGAAAAAGGATCAGCGGCTACGGAGAGATCCCCGGTTCAAATCCGGGAGGGGGGACTTAAAGGGAAGAGAGCGTTCTCTTCCCTTCTTTTTTTTAAAAACGGATTGAATCCTATTAATTACTCCTCTACTTCCCCACTTAAGGTCTGGAATGATTGAAATTGTTTTAAAAGGCTCTAATAAACCTTAAAAAAAACTAGTTGAGACTAGTTTGCTAAAAAACACCGTAACCTTTATAAAGAGACCCCTGTTTTAGCAAACAAATGGCAAGAAACTTTCTACATATATCCCTCTAAAACGATACTCTGTAGATAGAACTATGTCATTTTACACTGCCCTGGTAGTGTAGTTCGGCCTAGCATGAAGCCCTGTCGGGCGCAACACGCACTAACCTGTGTGGAGCACATGGTAAGGCTTCGACCCGGGTTCAAAAGTGGTTGTGGTGTATCACAATCAATGAATCTCCCGGCCAGGGCGCTTAACCAGATCGAAAGATTTGGTCTTAAGGGCCGGTAGCTTAGCTTGGTAGAGCACTTGACTTTTAATCAAGTGGTCGAGGGTTCAAATCCCTTCCGGCCCGCTCACAATTATAACTTAAAGACGGAAAAATGGCAAAACAAATCCTACACAAATTAATTGCAAAACACACCAAGACCAGTGATTCAGAAAGGAATACTTTATTCAAAACCTACAACATCACTTCTACAGATCTGCCTAAAATTCTTAAAAGCGATGCAGCCATAATGAACCTTGATGTTAAGGTAGGAGATATCGTTAAAATTGAAAGAAAAAGTGTAACTGCAGGAGTATCTGCATATTACAGAGTTGTCGTAGAGGGATAAAACAATGGATCGATCTATACTAATCAAAAAATACTTTGAAGAAAAAAAGTTTGTCGAAAGTAACATTCAGTCTTTCAATAGATTAATGGAAAAAGGGCTTCAAGAAGTTATCGAAGAGAATAAAGAAGCTGAACCAGCCATCATCCCTCACAACATTGAAAAATTCAAGATTCGTTTTGGAAGAATTTCTGTCGGAAAACCAGAAATAACTGAAGCTGATGGAAGTAAAAGAACAATATATCCTATGGAAGCAAGGATGAGAAAAATTTCTTATTCCGCCCCAATAAATCTAGAGATCAGCACTTATATTAATGATGTCCAAAGAGAAAACTTCATTGCTGAAGTTGGTAAGATGCCAGTAATGTTAAGGAGTAGGTTCTGTCACCTTCACGGATTGAATAAAGAAGAATTAATCAAACGCGGAGAAGATGCTACAGACCCCGGAGGATATTTCATCATCAACGGTATTGAAAAGCTCATTGTTACTGTCGAAGATCTTGCCGGCAATAATTTTATGGTAGAAAAAGACTCCGCTGGAAACTTCCAAGGAAGATTCTTTGCAACAAAAGGTTCTTACAAAATTCCCCACACTTTCGAGAAAAAGAAAGATGGACTTTATTACATGAATTTCACCAGGGTAAAAAGCATGCCCGTGGTTATCGTCTTAAAAGCATTAGGTTTGACCAAAGACGAAGAGATCATGAAAGCAATTTCACAAGAAAAAAATTATGAAGAAGTTATCCTGAATCTTTTTGAATTTGTAGAGATCAAAACCAAAGAAGAAGCTACAGATTATATCGCTAAAAGAATAGGCGTCGCTCAGCCAAAAGAGATCCGGATGGAAAGAACAAAAGAACTGATGAACAAATATTTATTGCCTAATATCGGCCTCGAAGAATCTGATCAGCTGGTTAAAGCAAGAAACATCTGTAAGATGCTCAAAACTTTTATCGACGTAAGCAACGGTACGATCAAGCCTGCTGATAAAGACCATTATATGAACAAGAGATTAAGGATGAGTGGAGATCTTCTCATTGACTTATTTAGGGTAAACTTCAAGATTTTAGTTGGAGATATCTTATACAACTTCCAGAGAATTATCAAGAGAGGAAAATTACCTTCCATCAAAGTGATCATCAGAGGAAAATTGCTGACCTCTAGACTATATTCTTCGATGGCTACCGGAGAATGGGTGGGGGGCAGACAAGGAATTTCTCAAAGGATGTCAAGAACAAATTTCTTAGACATGGTTTCACATCTACAAAGAGTAGTCAGTCCTTTATCAACATCACAAGAAAACTTTGAAGCAAGGGCCTTGCATTGTACTCACATCGGAAGGCTCTGCCCCATTGAAACACCAGAAGGAACCAACATAGGTTTAAGGAAAAATCTGGCAATGCTTTCTTCTATCTCCCAAGGAGTTGAAGAAGAAGAAATAATTGAAAAAATAAAAGCCGCTGGCTTAAAGGAGCCTATGTAGAAAAATGGCAGAAGTGTATTTAAATTCAAAATTTATAGGAACTGTTGATAATGCAACTCATTTTATCGAAGAGATAAAAGATTTTCGTAGAAAAGGAGCCTTGTCAGAAGAAGTTAACGTTTATTATAATGAACTTAGTAATGAAGTTTATCTTAATGCCGATGGAGGAAGAGCAAGAAGACCTCTCATCATCGTGAGAGAAGGAAAACCTTTGCTTACTGAAAAACACCTTAAACAATTAGAAGAAAATGAAATTACCTGGATAGATTTAATTAGACAAGGAGTAATTGAATATCTCGATGCTGCTGAAGAAGAGAATACTTTAATAGCTTTTAATGAAGAAGATTTAACTCCTGAATATACTCATCTTGAAATAACCAAGGGTTCAATCTGTGGTATGGCTACTTCCTTAGTTCCTTTCGGAAATTACATGCCTTCACAAAGACTGATCATTGGTAGTAAGAACCAAAAACAAGCTTTAGGGTTTTATGCTTCTAATTATCACCTTAGGATGGACATGGACTCCAACATCCTGCACTACCCTCATTTCCCAGTTGTAAAAACAAAAATCCACGATATTTCTGATTATGATCAACACCCTTCCGGCCAGAACATGGTTGTTGCTGTTATGTGTTACGACGGATACAACATGGAAGACGGAGTTATTTTGGGTAAAGCTTCAGTTGAAAGAGGCTTAGCAAGAAGTACTTATTTCAGACCAGTCGACGCTCAAGAATTACGTTATTCTGGAGGTCTTATCGACGAGATCTCTATCCCAGATAAAGACGTGAAAGGATATAGGAGTGAACAAGATTATAGATTCCTTGAAGAAGACGGGATTATCCATCCTGAAGCAAAAGTAAATGAAGGGGATGTAATTATCGGAAGAACCAGTCCGCCTCGTTTCTTAAGCAGCATGGACGAATACAACTTATCTGCTGCTACTAGGAGAGAAAGTTCCGTAAACCTTAAACATGGAGAAAGTGGAGTTGCTGACTTTGTGGTTATAAGTGAAAACGAAGAAGGTAACAAGCTTGTTCAAGTAAGACTAAGAGAAGAAAGAACTCCTGAGATTGGAGATAAGTTCACTTCTCGACACGGTCAAAAAGGAGTTACTGGAATCCTTGTACCTCCTCAAGATCTACCTTTCTCAGAAAATGGAATCGTTCCTGATTTGATTTTCACGCCTCACGGAGTCTCTTCAAGGATGACTGTATCACATCTTATTGAACTTATAGGCGGCAAAGTAGGTGCACTTGCTGGAAGATTCGTTGACGGAACTTTATTTGAAGGAGAAACCGAAGAAGCCTTAAGAAAAGAATTACTTACTTTAGGGTTCAAAGAAGACGGAACAGAAGCTTTCTACGATGGAAGGACAGGTAAAAAAATGCTTGCCAAGATCTACGTAGGAAACATGTACTACTTAAGATTAAGACATATGGTTGCAAACAAGATGCAGTCGCGTGCCAGAGGGCCGATCCAACTACTGACTAGACAACCAACTGAAGGTAAAGCTAAAGAAGGGGGTTTAAGATTAGGAGAAATGGAAAAAGACACCTTCATTGCTCACGGAGCTTCGTTATTGCTAAAAGAAAGGTTTGATTCAGATCGAACAATCGTTCCAATCTGTGAACAATCCGGAATGATGGGCTTTTATGATGCTCAAAAGAACGGAAAATCCGTTTCTCCGATCCATGGAGACAACTCGGAAATGTCTAACATTGAGATGAGTTACGCATTCAAATTATTATTAGACGAAATTAGAACTTTAGGAATTTACACTCAGTTAAACCTAAAGAGCAAATATTGAATCTGAACAAAAAAAATATAATTAAAGATATTAAATGAGGATTATCAAAAATGGACCTAAGTGTACACAAAAAAATTGAAAGCATAAGTTTCAGTTTATTCAGCCCTAAGCAAATCACTGAATCAACTTCTGCTAAGATTGTCACCCCAGAGTTATATGATCGAGAAGGTTACCCAGTAGATGGTGGCCTGATGGATTTGCGTTTAGGAGTTATTGATCCGGGATTAAGATGTAAAACCTGTGGTCAAAAACTAAAAGAGTGTCCAGGACATTTTGGATACATAGAACTAGCTAGACCAGTAATCCATATTAAATTTGTCAGACAAGTTTTAGATCTATTAAGATCTTCATGTAAGTCTTGTGGAAAAATTCTTGTTCCAGATGATAAGATGAAACGTTACACTTCTATGCTTGACAAAGAAGAAGATGATGGTGAAGATGGAGATCTAGATTCCAGAAGAAGAAAAGTAAAATCTTTGGTCTCAAAATTCACTGGCAAAGACAAATGCCCTCATTGCGGAACAAAACAAGAAAAGATTAAGATTGAAAAACCTTATAATTTCTACGAAGGAGAGATCCGTCTTAGCCCTATAGAAGTAAGAGCAAGACTAGAAAAGATTCCAGAAGAAGACTTGCCCATTTTTGGTTTTGTTTCTGGAAAATTTAGACCAGAATGGATGATTATAACTATCATGCAGATTCCTCCGGTTACAATGAGACCAAGTATCACTTTGGAATCTGGTGAAAGAAGTGAAGATGATTTAACTCATAAATTAGGAGACATTGTAAGAATCAACCAAAGATTATTCGAAAACATAAACGCTGGAGCTCCGGAAGTAATCATTGAAGATTTATGGGACTTATTACAATACCACATCACCACTTTCTTTGATAACAGCGTATCTCAATTACCTCCTGCTAGACACAGAGGCGGCCAGCCACTAAAAACACTTACTGAAAGAATCAAGAGTAAAGAAGGGAGAATCAGGCATAACCTCGCTGGTAAAAGAACCGACTTTTCTGCAAGAACGGTTATTAGCCCTGATCCGTTGATTGGTCTTAACGAAGTTGGTGTCCCTTTAAAGATGGCTATGCACCTTACCATACCTGAAAGAGTTACCGAATGGAACAAGGAACACTTACGCAAAGCTATTGAAAACGGTCCTAAAAAATATCCTGGTGCTAATTATGTCATCAAGGCTGATGGAAGAAGAAAAACCATTACCGAAGAGACCAAAGAAGAGATTCTTGCAGAATTGGAAGAAGGATTCATTGTAGAAAGACATTTAGTAGATGGAGACATTGCTTTGTTCAACAGACAGCCATCTTTACACAGGATGAGCATGATGTGTCATCTTGTAAAAGTTCTTCCAGGAAGGACTTTCCGCCTAAATCCAGCAGTATGTAACCCTTACAACGCAGATTTCGATGGAGACGAGATGAATTTACACATCCCTCAAAATGAAGAAGCAAGAGCAGAAGCAAAAATCTTAATGCTTGTCGAAACACAGATTATCAGTCCAAGATACGGATTAAGTGTTGTAGGATGCATCCATGATGCGATAACTGGAAATTATTTACTGACAAAAGAACTAGTATTGAAAAAAGAAGAAGCGGTAGATTTACTTTACAGTTGCGGAGTAGATAATTTATCTTCTTTGCCAGACAAAGATAAAATTGACGGTAAAGATGTCTTTTCAGTACTACTGCCGAAAGATTTTAACTTTATTGGAGAAGATAAAAGTGGAAACGAAGTTAAGATTGTTAATGGTGTGCTTAAGAAAGGCTTGATGGATAAATCTAACTTAGGTCAAGAATCTGGTTTAATGTTAAGAAACATTTATGAAAAATACGGTCCAGCTTACACTGCCGACCTTTTAGGAAAAATTTCTAAACTAGGTGCAGCAGTATTGGCAAGAAGAGGATTCTCAATTGGAGTTGGAGACCTAGACCTGTTGCCAGAAACAAAAGAAGAGATTAGTTCAATAATCAAAAAAGCTGAAGAAGAAGCATTCAAGCTTATCGAAACATTTTACGCTGGAAAGTTAGAAGCCTTGCCAGGAAGAACTATTGCTGAAACCTTAGAATTGAGGATTTTAGAAGTTCTTAACAAAGCCAGGAATAAGAGCGGAGATGTCGCTATCAGACAATCACGCGAAAGTTCTGCGTTAACCATGGCAAAATGTGGTTCAAGAGGAAATCCCCTGAACATTGCTCAGATGACTTCTTTAGTAGGCCAGCAGGCTTTAAGAGGAAAACGGATCGAGTCTGGATTTAACGGAAGAACCTTGTCATACTTCAAAAAGAATGATCTAAGCCCTAAAGCTAGAGGATTCATCAAGAATAATTTCAAATCGGGATTATCACCTAGTGAATTCTTTTTCGGAGCGATGACCGGAAGAGACGCACTGATGGATACTGCTTTAAGGACGCCTAAATCAGGTTATCTTTATAGAAGACTATCTAACGCCATGCAAGATCTTAAAGTAGCATACGATAGTTCTGTACGTGATGCCAGTGGAAAAATAGTCCAGTTTATGTACGGTGAAGACGCCTTAGACGTATCAAAATCAAAAAAAGGCGCTCTGGACATAAAAGGGATAATACACCAAACCACAGGAGGAAGAAAATAATGAAAGCTGAATATGTAACCTTTGTTGACAGTTATGCTGATAAGCTTCCTCCGTCTGTTTTAACAGAAGTAAAAGAATCTATCCCTAGTGACTTGACAAAAAGCGAACTGACCAAGATTATGGAAGCAGTAGTACTAAGTTACAATACTGCAAAAATCAACCCAGGAGAATGTGTCGGATTAGTAAGTGCTGAAAGTATCGGAGAACCAGGTACACAGATGACTCTTAACACTTTCCACTTTGCGGGAGTTGCGGAGATGAACGTTACTACTGGTTTACCAAGGATTATCGAAATTTTTGATGCTCGTAAAGATATTAAAACTCCTATGATGGAAATTTTCCTAAAAGAACCACACCATACCAACATAGATAAGGTCAAGGAACTAGCAACAAAAATCAAAGAAACTAAACTTAGTGAACTAGTATCAGAATACTCCTTAAATATTTTTGATCAGCTGTTAAAAATTAAGCTTAGCAAAGAGTTGTTAGAGAATTATGATCTTTCTACTAAAGAGATTGTAAAGAACTTCAAAACAAAAACAAAAGGTTTTGAAATTAGTTTTACTGACTACGAGATTGTATTTACTCAAAAAAGTACCAAGCCTGAAGAGATTAAAGAACTTTATAATCTTAAAGAAAAAATAAAAGATATTAAAGTAAGGGGAGTAAAAAACATCAAACAGGTTTTACCAGTCAAGAGAGGAGAAGAATACATCGTCCTTACCTCTGGTACAAACCTTAAAGAGATCTTAGTTCTGCCTGAAGTTGACCCTTCCAGAACTTTCAGTAATGATATCCATGAAATCAACGAAGTTTTCGGGATAGAAGCTGCCAGACAAGCAATCATAAACGAAGTTTACCGGGTTATTGAAGCACAAGGATTAAACATTGATATTAGACACATCATGCTTGTATCTGACATCATGTGTGCAACTGGTACAATAAAAGGTATTACTCGTTACGGTGTTGTAAAAGAGAAAGCTAGCGTTTTAGCAAGAGCATCATTCGAAACACCAATCAAACATTTGATTAACGCCGCTTTGGAAGGAGAAGTTGATAAATTGACTTCAGTTGTTGAAAACGTAATGATTAATCAACCAGTGCCTCTTGGAACTGGGTTACCGGGATTAATTACAAAGATGAAATAATCAAGATATGAGTTGATAAAAAATGGCTAAAAAAGAAGAAGTAAGTAAAGAATTGAAAGAACTTAAAGAAAAAGTTCAAGAAGGAAAAAGCATTATGGGCAAGGAAAGAACTCTTAAAAGTCTGAGGGAAAAAACCGTTGATAAGGTCTATCTTGCTAACAAATGTCCTCAACAAATCAAGGATGAAATTCAACATTACGCAAAATTAGCAAACGTTCCTGTGATAGAGCTTAGTTTAGATAACGAAGAATTAGGCTTATTCTGTAAGAAAAGTTTCATGATTACAGTTCTAGGAACTAAAAACTAAAGAGTAAAAATTGAAAAGACTAACACTTGATTCAGAATCGTTTGGGTTATCTTCTTTGATGGAAAAGATTACCCGGGTGCATGTAAAAGACTGCTTTAAAGGTGGTGAGGAGGGAGACACAATTTACTTTGTTGTGGCTGCTGCCGAACTAGGAAAAGCCATCGGTAAAGGTGCAGTGAACATCCAAAAACTGCAAAAAGATCTTAACAAAAAAATCAGAATAATTGGTTATCATGACAACGTTGTCGATTTTGTCAAAAGTATAATCTATCCAGCTAAAGTTGAAGAAATCGTTCAAGAAGGAGAAGTTGTCTTTATCAAAGAAAGCAATAAAAAAACAAAAAGTTTATTAATAGGGCGTGGTGGGAGAAACCTAAAGCTTATAAATAGGGCCGTGCAAAGGTTCTTTAATGTCGAAATCAAAATCAGGTAAGGTTATATAAACAATGGCAAACAAATCTAGAGGATTAGGAGCAGCAAAAAAGTTGCAGAAAAGAAGAAAGACATTCAAGCTAGAAAGCAGAACAAAATTAAAGAAAAAAGTCGATCCTTTAGCAGGTTCATCTCAAGCTAAAGCCATTGTTTTAGAAAAGATTCAGATTGAAGCAAAACAGCCTAACTCAGCGATGAGAAAATGTGCCAGAGTACAGCTAGTAAAAAATGGTAAACAGATAACTGCCTTCATGCCCGGAGATGGAGCTTTGAAGCTAATCAACGAACACGATGAGGTTATTGTTGAATGTATCGGCGGTAAGATGGGCAGAGCTAAAGGAGATATGCCTGGAGTTAGATGGCAAGTAATCAAAGTTAACGATCAAAGTTTAAACGCATTATTAAGAGGTAAATTGGAGAAAGCTAGAAGATGAGCGACATAAAAGTATTCAATAGATGGACAGTTGACGGAATTTCAGTCAGTGATCCAGGATTAGTTAATTACATTACTTTAGAACCAAAAATCTTACCTAAGACCGGAGCAAGATACGCGGGCAATAGGTTTCATAAATCTAACGTCTTCATTGTAGAAAGATTAGTCAGCAAATTGATGAATTCTGGTCACAAGAGTAAAAAACATTTCATGAGTTCCGGACATAACACTGGAAAGAAAAATAGTGCTTTGAAAATTGTTGAAAAAGCTCTTGCGAAAGTTGAAGCTAAATTAAAACAAAATCCCTTAGCTGTTTTAGTAAAGGCAATTGAAAATAGCGCTCCACGTGAAGAAGTGATTGCTATTGAATATGGTGGAGCTAGATATCCTAAAGCCGTGGAAGTTTCTCCTCAAAGGAGAGTAGATTTAGTTTTAAGATACATGACTCAGGGAGCTTATGTTAAGTCTTTTAATAAAAAAACTAAAGTTGAAGATGCTTTGGCTGAAGAAATAATCACTGCCGCTCAAGCTTCTGTTAAAAGCGCTGCTATCAGCAAGAAAAGAGATTTAGAAAGGCAGGCTGCCAGTAGTAAGTAAGCCGGATTTTATTTTTTTTATTCATTAGTTAAATTTTTACAATTATTTTTTAGTTCTCTTTTAATTTTTGATTATTTAGTTGAGGATAATTGTTTCACCTATTTATTTTTGCCTCAACTAAAGTTTAAAAGACCTTCCAAAATTCAGGTGTTATATTGATCTTTCATTAATTCTACAATAATTTTTTAAATTGACACTTAATTTCTACTTTAAATGATTATTTTGGGCGTAGAAGCAACTGCACACACCTTCGGGGTAGGGATAGTCACTTCAGAAGGAAAAGTTCTCTCCAATGTTAAAGACAGTTATAGCTCTCCTGACAAAGGGATGATTCCAGACGAGATCGCTAAACATCATAAAGACGTTGCTGAAGAGATTTTAAGCAAGGCCCTTAAAGAAGCAGGACTGACCTGGAAGAACGTTGATTTAATCGCTTATTCCGCCGGTCCTGGCTTAGACCCAGCCTTATGGGAAGGTTATCACAAAGCCAAGGGATGGGCTGAAAAACAAGGAAAAAAATTAGTGCCCGTAAATCATTGCTGTGCACATTTAAGCATCGGAAAGATCTGGAATAAACTAGAAGACCCGATCTATTTATATGTCTCTGGAGTTAATACTCAATTAATTTTTTCTGAAGCCGGAAAATATCACGTCATGGGAGAAACCCTAGATATTGGTTTAGGCAACATGCTAGATAAGTTTGGCCGGGTTCTGGGACTAGGTTTTCCAGCAGGGGCAAAAATGGAAGAGATGGCCAATTTTGGAAATTATGTAGAACTGCCTTACGTCGTAAAAGGGATGGACGTTTCTTTTTCCGGAATCTTGACCAGAGTACAACAATTATATGAACGAGGACAAACTTCTAAAGAAGACTTATGTTTTTCCATTCAAGAGACCTGTTTTGCAATGTTAGCAGAAGTTATTGAAAGAGCCATGGCTCATACTGGAAAGAAAGAACTTCTCTTGGTAGGAGGAGTTGGAGCCAATAAAAGGCTTTGTGAGATGTTAGACATCATGTGTCAAGAAAGAGGAGCTAAATTTTTTAAAGTCCCTTTGGACCTAGCAGGAGACCAAGGGGCCATGATTGCTTGGGAAGGATTTCTAAGAAAAGATGAAGAAAAAGAGATGACCGTTAACCCTCATTGGAGAGTAGATGAAGTATAGTTCTTATTACCGATACATTTATAAATAATATTCTTAT
>JAHJDB010000098.1 GCA_018812765.1 Nanobdellota archaeon | reverse complement strand
GTCTTCTTGCTGTGAATGGATTAATTCTAAATCCAAAGCCAGAGGTTGTCCAGCCTTTTGCCGGAGTAAGGGAAGGTGTTGATGCAAGTAAAGACTGTTTGTCGGCCAATAATTCAGAAATATCTATAATATCTTGTTCTTGATATAATGCAATAGCCTCTAATTCTTCAAGTTTATTTGAAATTGAGGATAAATATTTATTTGGATTGTTTTTTAATGGTTTATTTCAGTTTTTTTATCCAACTAAATTATCAATTAAAAATGGGACAGTTAAATGTTGTTTAATCCAACTTAAAAATTCCCATTGTTCTTCAAAATTACGATTAGAAAAATTAGTGTTGTATAATCTTTTTAATATCTGTTGAGCATCATAATGATTTTTACTTTCTTTCCTATATCTTCTTTTAAAGTTAAGTTTTTCTTCAACAAAGATGGCTATAACTTCGCACATAGAACTGGTACTGTTAGTATATCTTTCTGAGTTCAGCAAGTAATCCATAAAATGTCCAAATTCATGTGCCATCGCGTATCGGATAAAGTTTAAAGAAGCAAGGCTGTTAAGTGAAACAAAAATCCCCTCATTGGGCTTGTAAAAAGCAGCGTAGTCTCCAACTAATCTTGATTCCTTACATTTGTATAATAACCCTTCCGGGCTGGTAAAATATATTTTTGAGTTTAAGAGTTGTTCCTGTAAATTAAGTTTTGGATAGTGCTTGTCAACCACTTCCTGAAAAAGGTTCTCAATTTTTACAATGGTTTCAAGGTATCCATCAATTAATTTACTAGGGCTGTATGGTAGATCTAATGAATTCCAATCTTCTTCAATTTCCGGATTAACAAAAATCTCTTCTGTTTGATAGGGGGTAATATTTTTAGTAGTTCCTTCAACAATATCTTCTAAAGCATTTTCTATAGCATCTTCTATAACAATATCTTCTGTATCCAGAATGATTTGAGCTAAGGGCTTTTTGATAACTTCTCCTTTTTCAACTACTAACAAAGGCACTTCTTGAACATACATATTTTTTAATAATGTTTTTGAACATATAAGTTTTAGCAATATAAAGTCTATATTTAGGAAACAATCTACTGCTGTCTTTCTAATACAAATGGCCTAAAAACGGCTTAATAAAACCAAAACTTTATATAAAAAGAGAACAAAATTAATTACAGTTAAGTAGAGGGAGAGCTAGGCTGGCGCGCTAGTCCTGCGTTGTTACCGTGAATGGACTTTACACGGAGCCGAAGCCCAAGGAAGGTCCAAACTGGTTTTATTGGTCTTCATTGTCTTTGCTGACGGCTTGTCCTTTGGGATGGGTTTGCTGGGAACTAGGTCAGATTCGGAAGAAAGCAGCCTTAACCTTCAAGTTTCATGTTCAAAGGGTTGCAAGCTTGAGAAGCTATGAGGGTTAAACTAATGAGGCTTGATTGGTTCGACTGCGGGCGTGCCCCTAAACTTTCTATTTTTTTTATTATTGTCCTGAGAAGCGAAAGCTTTTTAGATGCTTTCTTTAAAATTCTAATTTATCTCCTACTTCATATTTTTCAGGAAAACCAAGCTCAATATTGAATTTTCCTTTTTCTTTGGAGTTCCAGAAGGTAAAGGGTCTAAAATTTTTCTTTATCTCTATTATCTTTTTATTTTTGTCTAATATCAACACATCTATCGGAAAGAAGACAAAAAAATTGTGTAGGGAGATCCTTCTTTCGTTCTTGAAAACCATGATCAGATTTTGTTTTTTTCTGAACATCAATCCTCTGGCTTGTGTAAAGACATTTTTACAGATTCTTTCTTGTTTTGAAATCATTCTCTTTTTTGTTTGATTAATGATCATTTTTAATTCTTCATTTATCAGGGCAGATTCCAGATTTTATCTCCAACATAATGGATGTTTTTGATGACTTTTCCGGAATTGGTTTTTTTCAGCTCTTCCGAATTTAACAAAGCAATCCCTACAGCTAAAGGCTTCTGGTTATTCTTATCAACAATAACTATGAAATCATCTTTTTCAAACCCTTCATCAATCTCAACAATTCCGGGCCGCATGACGTCTGCTCCATTGATGATATGTTTTATTGCTCCCATGTCAACAGTTATATTTTTGAGACAATCAAGATGATTTTGAAGATATCTCAGGGTTGGAATGACCTTTTCTTCATAATAAAAGAAAGAAGGGACTCCGTTAACAATTATGATCTTCTGTTCACCTTCCCACAATTCTACTTGATCTTTTTTTGTTAGGTTAACTTTATAATCAGCTAAGAACCTATTAATTTCTTTACTTTTTAATCTTGTTTTTTTCATCTTATTTTTTCTATTTTATTGTTTTTTTATTTTTATTTTGTTATTTTACCTTTTTTTTAATCTTATTACTTTTACATTGTTATTACTAAGGATTTTTTAAGTTAATATAAATTTTCCTAAGTTGTTTTATAGATTCGGTTTTGATATAAGTGTGGTTCTAATAATCATTAAACCTAAATCTAGAAAATAAGTTTTTATAGGAGAAGATATTCTTTTCTGGTGTTATATGAAAGACAAAAAATCTTTATCTAAAAATATTAAATGGAACAAAAAAATAAGCAGCGGCGGTTTTGCTGATATTTATCCTATATATGATAGGGGTAAACAAATCATTGCTGTAGCAAAAGTGTCTAGGATTGAAAAAGGACAATATCGAGAGTTATCTGATTTTTATCGGAACGAAGTAAAGATGTTAAAAAGATTTAAAGATGTGCCGACGATTGTTAATATCATCGATAATGGGTTTGTTTATCACCGAGGAGTAAAATCGCCAGTCATATATTTAGATTATGTTCCTGGAGTATGCTTACATAAATATATTCGCAGGCAGAAAAGGGATCTCCAGGATTTTGCCAAAGCGATTGCAGACATAGCTGAATTACTGCTTTATTTTGAAGCTGAAAAAGTGATCTATAGAGATATGAAATCAGCAAATATAATCTATTCTCTTTCAGATATTGTTGGGACGGGGAAAACAACTTTGATCGATTTTAACCTTTCAATAGACCAAAAAGATAATAACCTGATTGAGTTAACTGGAACTAAAGAATACTTCTCTCCAGAACAGGCAACCGGCAAAAAGATCACTACAAAGACAGATATCTTTTCTTTAGGGGGCATAGTATATGAATACTACACTAAAAGATATCCCTCCCTTTTAAATCGAAAGTTGTCTCCTTTTAAAAAGACAATCGAAAAAATAATAGACGAGGTGCATGTTTCTGGTTGTCCTGACAACCTTTTAGATGCTGTGAAAATCGCAATGAGATACGAACCTTCAGAAAGAAGCGCTTTGCCTTTGATGGAAGCATGTTCTGAAATTGCTAAGGGAAATTAAGGAGGGCTGTTAAGAATTTTAAGTGTGTTCTTTTTTTTTATTCTTTTATCTTCAATTCTTTTATCTTCTATTCTCTATTCGGCTAATATGAAACCCTATCCTACTACAGAGACCATAACCCTATACTTTGTATAAGAACATGGTATCTTCCGTCTGGTCAAGTCATGTTTATCTGCGATAAACGATGACAAACATGACCCAGACGGCTAGGGTTTCAT
>JAHJDB010000097.1 GCA_018812765.1 Nanobdellota archaeon | reverse complement strand
ATGAAACCCTATCCTACTACAGAGACCATAACCCTATACTTTGTATAAGAACATGGTATCTTCCGTCTGGTCAAGTCATGTTTATCTGCGATAAACGATGACAAACATGACCCAGACGGCTAGGGTTTCATAAAAGCCCCCCTATTCTACTAAAATGCCTACTTTTCCAGGAGTGGCAGATTTAGCTTTTAGATTATCTCTTTTATCTGCAGAATAAATCTTTACTTCACAGCCGAATTCCTTCTCTAAAAAGTTTTTTGCTTCTTCCATACTTTCTAATTCTTCTTCTAAAGAGGTTACAAATTCGGGTAATTTAGAGACATCTTTAACTATTGAAGGTATTAGCTTACTAATCTCTTTTCCTTTTATTTTCAAATGTTCTAACTTCAGGACTTTTTTCATAATCTCTCCTACATTTCTAGTAACCTTAATCTCGTGAGACAATAGATTAAAAAGTTCATATTTCCATTCCTCTGAAACAAAGATAGTGAATCTGGCAGCTTTATCTAGTTTAGATAATTTTAGAACAGTTCTCATCCCTTCCATCGTTGTCCTTACTAATTGTTCACTAGCTTCTGCTTTTCGGTCAATCTTTTCAGAATTAACTTTTGGCCATGAAGAAGCTGATACTAACTTCTTTGAATCGTTCACTTCTTCGCTAAGATGGGGAGTTATTGGGTTCATTAGTTTAACCCAAAGGTCCAATACTTCGGTAATTGTTTTTTTATTAGAGCCGCCTCTTCTAACGTACCATCTCATGTCTTCGTAGATGCTGTAATAAACTATTGAAGCCAATTCTCTTAAATCATATCTTTCCATGGATCTATTAACAGAATTGAGGTGTTCATTAAGTCTGGAGATGATCCATCTATCTATCGATTTCTTATTTCTATCAAGCTTTTTTAGCTCTTCAGCAAGAGCATGAATTCTTTCCAAGGCATTCTTGTAATTTATTACTACTGGCTCGTCCCAGACAACATCAACGTGTGGTGAACCAATATGGGCATAATACAGCCTCATGGCGTCAACGCCGTATTTTTCAATAGCATCAGGAATCGGTTCAGCTCCGCCTTTTGATTTAGAAATTTTCCCTCCCTTGCCCGTAACCCACCAATTGACAAAGATCCCTTTAGGCCATCTATCTTCAGGAAGAATCGCTACATGATTCATCAAGAAAACCGGGAAATGTACGGTCTTGTGCTCTTTACCGCCTAAGTTTAAATCTAAAGGATAAAAGTATTCAAATTCCTTACGGACAGTTTTCCAGATCTCCGTGATCTTATTTTTATCTTCTGTTTTTCCCAAGTATACATAATCAAAAAATTCTGTGGTCAAATCTTCAACTGTTAAGCTTTTATTGTTTACATATTTTGAGACGATATAAAAAGCAGGATATAGTGTTGAGTCTGATATCGGTTCGATAGTCCACCTATCATCAAAAGGAAATTTACTGCCTTGCCAGTTGCCTAACCTTGCGCAAGCCCTTTCACCAAACCAATCCAATATGGAAGGCATATTTTCCTTATACTCTGCGGGGTAAATGTTCATTCTTTTTACCTGTTCTTTGCTTCTTTCAGTAAGTTCAGGGTCAGAATACTTGATGAACCATTGGTCGTCTATCCTTTTTATCACAACAGGTTTGCCGCATCTGCAGATAACTTCTTCGCTTAAATCATAAAATAAGTCTGCTTTTCCAGATTCAAGCAGTTCAGCTTTCATCATCTCTTTTGCTTCTTCTACTCTTTTTCCAGAAAATTTGCCGCAAGAATCTTTCATTATTCCTGAATGGAATCCGGCTTTGTAAATCTCTTTAGTAGCTTCTTCTAATCTGGGATCGTCTAACGAATTGATCTTCATCTTTTCAACAATCTCTTTAGCAGGAAATTCACCATATCCTTTTGTAGTGATGATAGGGATTAATTTGATTGATTTAATCTTCTCTAAATCAAGTCTTCCGTATTTTTTAGAGATCTCCTTATTCTCTTGTAAAATCTTTAAAGCAACATAATCATAAGGAGCATCGCTAGGTACGCAAGTAACAACACCAGAACCTATTTTTGGATCGACAAAAGAAGCTGGAAGAATGATTATCTTTTTTTCAATTCCCGGTGCAACAGCAGACTTTCCGATCAGTTCAGTTGGATCAATATCTTCTTTCAGGATGACATCGTCTTTTTGATACTTGAGTTTCTCTGCAGCATCTTCGCTCAGGATCCAATTCTCTCCTTCAACTTCTACCCGGAGATATTTTCCTTCAGGATTGATCCAAAGGTTTGTTTGCCCGTAGATCGTTTCTGGTCTTAAGGTAGCTGCAACAAGATAATCATCATCGATCTTAAATTTCAATAAGGTGTATTCATTCTTTTCAGCATTTCCTCCTTTAGAAATATCTGTTTCTGAAGGGTCAACGGCTACTGGTCCGCAACTGATACAAGAGGTTGCAAAATAAGGTTTTTGGACGAGGAGGTTTTTTTGTTGCAGTTTTCTGAACTGCCATTGGATGAACTTTTCGTAATCCTTATGGGTTGTACATAAGAATCTGTCCCAATCGCATAAGAATCCAAACTTCTTCCAGTAATCGTTGATGTATATATTGTTAAAAAATTCAATCACGTTTTTTGGATCAGTAAGTTCTTTTACTTTATTTTTAGGACAGCCGTTATTGACAAGATAATTGATCCAGTCTTCATCTTTGTTTTTTACTTTTTCAGCAAAAGAGATGGCTTGATTTCCGGTAGCATGTGTTCCGACAGGAAAAAGAACTGTTTTTCCTTTTAATCTTTCAAATCTGCAGATTGCGTCCGTATAAGAAAAACCTCTCATGTGTCCAACATGCAAAAATCCAGAAATTCCTGGATAGGCAAAGATCATAAAAAATTTTTCTTTGTTTTCATCTACTACAGCTTGGCCTAATTTTGCCTTAGCCCACTCTTCCTGCCAATGTTCTTGTATCTCATGCCAATCTAAAGCCATACCTATTAGGTTAATATACTAGCTTTTTAAAGCTTATTGGTAGAAAAGTTGTCAGGTTGTTAATTTTTAAGATGAGATTATTCATCTTTTTTTTAAAGATGAGATTATTTATCTTTTGAGATGTGAATTGTTAGTCCCTGAGGGGTAGTTATAAAACAGAAAGACTTATAAAATAAAGAGATTTCTGAAAATAGGATGGTAAATATTAATAAAAATTATCGAGAATTTAGATTAGATAACGGTCTCTTTGTAGCTTTGCAAGAAACTCCTACTCAAACAGTTTCAGGCCGGCTGAGGGTTTGGCATGGAGCCTTGAATGAACAAAAAGGAGAAGAAGGGCTGGCACATTTCTTAGAACACACTTTAATGAGTGGTGGTTCTCAGAAATATGATCCAAAAAGAACTGATGAAATAAGGGGAACATTCGGCGCATTTAATGCTTTTACAGGATTAGAAAGAACCTTCTTTCCTGTTGATCTGTTGGCAGAAGATAGTCAATTGTTTCTGGAATATATTTCTGATGTGACTTTTAATCCCAGATTTGATGTAACACGAGTGGATGAAGAAAGACAGAGAGTATTGAGAGAAACGGCAAATGCAAAAAGCGACCCTGTATTTAAGGATAATAAAGCATATGCTGAAGCCTTTTTTGGGAAAAATTCTCCTCATAATTATTTTATTTTAGGTGATGAAACTGTTGTTGGTTCTGCATCTATCGATGCTTTAAGGAGATTTCATAGCCGGGGATACCATCCAAATAATATGGATTTGGTTTTAGTAGGAGCACTACCAAAAGAGATTGAAAATTTAATTCAGCAAAATTTTGGGTCTTTTAATTCCGGAGATGGCAAAAAAATCGAGTTTCCGAAGAATTCTAAACTTAATGGTCCTAAAATATTACATACATTTGCTCCTGATTTGTATAATCATGAAAGTCCTGAGCAAAGCAGTGCTCAATTAAGCATAAGTTTAGTTGCACCAACAGAAACGGACGAAGATAGTTATGCTGTAAATATGCTGGCAAAAATTCTAGGAGGAGATGCAAACTCTCGATTATTTACAAGTGTAAGTCAAAGAAAAGGTCTTGCTTATGGAGTTTATGCACAATATGATGGTACTAATAACAAAGGTATAATTTTTATTGGAGGAAGTGTTCATTCAGTAAGAGCAGATGAAGCAATAGAAACAATTTTTGAAGAGATGGCAAAATTAAGGACAGATTTAGTCTCTCAAGAAAGTTTGGAAAGATTAAAAAGAAATTCCCGATATCATATTGCTAAAACATTTGAAACAAATAAGGGCCATGTAAATGCTATAGAATTAAAGATAGATAAAGGATTAACTTTTGAAGATCATCTTGAAAGAATGGAAGCTGTAATTCCAGAAAAAATTAGGGAAGTTGCTATTAAGTATCTGCCTCAAAACAGGACAGATGGAAAATATGTTCTGATTTTAAGAGATTCACTAAAGAAATAAGGTTTTTCTCTCTTTCTTTTTTCTTTGATTAATCTTGTTTAATCTATTATATTAATTCTTTTGTCTATCATTCCTTCTTTTGATATATAATCCAATCAACAAAGCAGTCAAACCTCCAAATGTATAGGCTATTAAATCTTTTGGATCAAAGGTTCCGGGAAGAAGGTTATATCTTTGAGCGAATTCGGTAGTGATATAAGCTGTTGTCGTCAGCAGGGTTATTCTTTCCAGATCAGATTTGTCAACTTCTTTGAATACAGAGAACAAGCCATGGCTCGCTCCCAGGGCCCGTCCATAATTAGGAAGAGAATCGGCGATAAGGGCTGTTAAACTTTCTTGACCAGCATTTCCAGAGTTTCCACCGTTTCCTCCACCATCTACACCAGTGTATTCTCTGATCTTATAACCGACTAATACCAAGGCTAGTCCGAAGAGAAATGTTGAGAAATATTCGCTTCTTTCTTTAAATTCCATGATAAGAGAGATTAGAAAGATTATTTATTTTTTGTGGTGATCATTGCTCTAATTAAATAAAAAATCAAATTCCAAGGAACTTTTATAAACCATAAAACCTTACTAAAACTTTAATGAAAAACCTGGTGATAGCAAGTATCTTAAACAATATTGCAGATATCTTAGAATTGCAAGAAGTACAGTTTAAACCACAAGCTTATAGAAAAGCTGCTCAGGCAATAGAATCCTTATCAGAAGATATTGAAGATATCTACAAAAGAGGAGAATTAGAAGAAATCTCCGGAGTAGGGAAACATATTGCTGAAAAGATAACTGAATTTATCGAAACGGGAAAATTAAAGTATTATGATAAGTTGAAGAAAGAAGTTAAGATTGATATTGAAGAACTAAATAAAATTCCCGGTTTAGGTTCAAAAAAAATCAAGATTCTTTATAATAAACTAAAAATTAAAAATCTTAAGGACCTAGAAGCAGCTATTAAAAGACAAAAGTTAAGAGAATTGTCTGGTTTTAGTGAAAAGACAGAACAAAGTTTGTTAGAAGGGATCAATATAGTCAAAAGCAGGCCTCATCGTTTTCTTTATTCTCAAGTTATCCCTTTAGTGAAGGAGATCAAAGAAACATTTGAAAGATTAAATTTTGTAAAAGCGATAGAAGTAGCCGGTTCTTTCAGAAGACGTAAAGAGACCATCGGCGATCTTGATTTTTTAGTAGTCTCAAAAGAGCCCGGAAAGGTCAGAGATGTTTTTACTTCCTTGCCGGACATCAAACAAGTTCTTGCTAAAGGTCTGACCAAAAGTTCAATCCGGCTTAACAATAATCTGCAAGTAGACTTACGAGTTGTTAAAGAAAAAGAGTTTGGTTCAGCTTTGCTTTATTTTATCGGTAATAAACAACATAATGTTGAATTAAGAAAATTTGCGTTGAAGAAAGGGTATACCTTAAGCGAATACGGCTTGTTTAAGCTTAAGGATAACCAGTGGGTTGCGGGAAGGACGGAAGAAGAAGTCTATAAGAAGCTGGGCCTGCAATATATCCCTCCTGAGATCAGAGGCAACCAAGGAGAGATCCAGGCTGCACAGAACAATAAGATTCCCAAATTGATTGATTTTACAGATGTGAAAGGAATTTTTCATAACCATACTAAATGGAGTGACGGAAATAATTCGATTCCTGAAGTTGTAAAGAAAGCCGAAGAGATGAAGCTTAAGTTCATTTCATTTAACGACCATTTTAGTTCTATCGGGATAACAAATCCTTTAAATGAAGCCAGATTGAAAAAATATTTGCAGGAACTGGAGAAGGTTAGAAAAAAATCTTCTTTGCGGGTTTTTAGCGGAGTAGAGATAGATATCCTTAAAGATGGAACCTTGCCTCTTGAACCTAAAAAGCTTAAGGAGCTGGATGTAGTGATTGCAGCAGTTCACACTTCTACAAAAATGAGTCCTAAAGAGATGACGGCAAGAGTCTGCAAGGCTCTGAAGAATTATCCCATTAACATCTTGGCTCACCCCACGGATAGGCTTATCGGAGAGAGAGAGCCTTTAAAAATGAACTTGGAAAAAGTTTTTGAGACGGCAAAAGAGAATGATGTTTTTCTGGAAATAAATAGTTCTCCAAAAAGAATGGATCTTTCTGGAGAGAATGTTCGCTCAGCATTAAATTCGGGGTGTAAATTTGCAATTAGTACTGATGCTCACAACTTAAGCCAGATGGATGCATATCCATTAGGAGTTAATCTAGCGAGGAGAGGCTGGGTTGAAAGTAAAAAAGTCCTGAATTGCTGGAGCATGCAAAAAGTAGAGAATGCTTTAAAAAAATAAAAAAATTATAAATTCTCTTCAAAATCTTCAGCACAGTCTGTAGAACAAAACACCTGATCTTCACCATCTATGTTTTTGGTTACCTTTTTTTCTTCGTCAACAGCGGAACCGCATTCAGCGCACTCTTCCACTTCGTCTTCTTCACCGTAACCTCTCAAGAAACCTTCTTCAGAAGATTCTAGGTCTTCTTGTTCTATCACCTTTTCAGTACTCTTTACATCTTCATCAAAGACATAATTTTCCATTTTGACATAAATTTTTTTCTTAAGCCTTTTAAATATTTTGCTTATGGGGTATATACTGTTTTAAGATGAGAATCAAATTCACAGGAATATTTCAGCTAATTTATGAATTTTTAGTGAGGAGTTAGTTCACTGTAGAAATTACTGATAATATTGTTTTAATAATAATCTTTTAATCCGGTTTATCGATCTTTCCCAAGAGAATGAATAAGCCACCGTCTTTCTGGCGTTAATACCTAACTTTTCTCTTAGCTGTTTGTTTTGTAACAATTTGCCGATTTTTATGGATAACATCGTTGAGCTGTTCCTTGCAGAAAAAACCCCGTTATGGTTCTTGACAATGTAAGTTTTCATAAATCCTATTTTTGTTACAACTACAGAAACCCCTGATGACATCGCTTCTAATGTTGCTAAAGAAGTAGTTTCTGTCAGGCTAGGCATGACAAAAACATCCATCGCTTTCAAATACTCATCAACATTTCTTACAAAGCCGGTAACTTTACAATTATTTGTTTTTTTGAACTCATCAACCTGGTTTTTAGGCCCATCTCCTACCATTAACAAGAATAAATTTTTTCGTTTTTCTAATTTGTTGAAAGCTTCTAATAGGATATGGGTGTTTTTTTCTTTAGAGATTCTTCCAACATAACCAATCACTTGGTGTTTTGGGTCGATATTAAGCTTTTTTTTACTTTCTTCTTTATCTTTTGGCGGGCTGAATCGTTCAATATCTATTCCTAGTCTGGCAACGTCTACATCTGTTTTTACTCCTTCAGATTGGAGATTAACTTTAAGTTCTTGATAAGGTACTAGAATCTCATCACACTTATTGTAAAGGAAGATCGAGACTTTTTTAATTAATCTGTAAAAAATCTTCTGAAGAAACTTAGGGAAGAATTTTTCAAACAGTTCCCAAGAGATGGTGTGGGTATAAAAAATTGTTTTTTTATCATATTTATGAGAATAATAAATACTTAAATAACTTATCAGTGCAGGTCCTTGAATGAAGACCAAGTCAGCGTTTTTTATGGCACTTTTGATTTTATTAAAGTTTTTAAGAGAGAATTTTATATTGTAATATCCAGAAACTTCAAAAGTTTTTGACGGATCGATATAGGTTACATTATGTCCTTTTTTAACTCCATAATTGGGCACGAGCAGAGAAATTTCAAAGTCATCCTTAACTCTCTTGATGAATTCTTCCATAAAGATCAGAGTACCGTCTACTTTTGGATAGTAAGTGTCTGCTACAACTAATAATTTTGGTTTTTGTTCCATCGGTTTTTTATTATTTTATCCTGAAAAATCTTTCAGCAAATCTTTTTCTAATCTTAAATCCGTTTACAAATGCTCTAAAAACTAATAATACGAAAGGATAAACAATATGAACTTTTTGGCTTTGGAATGTTCTTAACGAGCTTAACTTAGTTCCAAAAGTTTTAGAGATGTCAACATATAAGGTGGGATACTGAGTTTTAAAAGAAACTGGGTTCCAAACAGAATAAATATAAACTTCTGGTTTTTTTTCAATTTTTTCATAAAGTTCTAAAGTGATATTATTAACCGCTTTATGGTCTGGATGAGGGTCTTCTTGAGAGTGAGTGAAAATTTTGGTCGGTCTTTCTTTTTTAAGGAGGTCTAACAGTTTTTGATCTATCCCTTTTTTTTGATAATCTTCATAAAAATGGCCTTCTCTTAAATTGAAAAATAGAACTTTACAGCTTAAAATCTTTCCCGCTTCAAAAGTTTCATCTAACCTGGTTTTTTTAATAATCTTCTCTTTCAGCCAGGGATGTGATTTTTCTCCGAATGAAAGAGCGATGGCAATTACTTTTTTACCTTCCTTTACATATTCAGCTATTGAGCCACCTGCGCCGATCACAAAGTCATCAGAATGAGCTCCAAAGACGATGATGGTCTCTTTATTATCATTATCGCTCTTTTTAGTTGTTTTCTCTGTTTTCATGGTTTTATTATCAGTTGATAGCAAGCATCTTAATAGTAACTTTAATTTATATAAATGAATTGTTTTTTACTTTAAGAATTTTTTTGTTTTTAATGCTCAAGAGCCGATTATTTTTTAAATAAGTAAACAATCCTTACACAAAAATGAAAATACTTACGATCCATGCCGATTTTATTGAATTTCAAGCTAAAAAGAAAGCTTTTCCTGGTGCAGAAGAAGGAATCAAGGAAGGCAAACAGAGAATAGAAGAATGCTTGGTTGTCTTTACGGCTGTTGAGAAAAGAGATGAAGAGAATATTAAGGCAGTTACAGATAGATATGTTCAAGAGATCAAGAACATCATCCAGCAGATAAACGCACAGAATGTTGTATTATATCCTTATGCTCATTTAAGTTCCAGCCTTTCTAATCCTAAAGCTGCTGAAAATCTGATGAAAGATGCAGAAAGGATTCTTTCTGGTAAATTTAAGGTTGTCAGAGCTCCTTTTGGGTGGTACAAGTCATTTGATATCTCTTGTAAAGGTCATCCTCTTTCAGAATTGAGCCGGGAATTTAGTGCTGAGGAAAAAGAGAGTCCTGAAAAATTAAGTGGTAAGGTTAAAGGAGAAAAAAGTCCGGAAAATTTAGGAACAAAAAAAGAAGAAGTTGAAGAAAAAGTAAAAACAGACAAAAAAGAAGAGGCGGTAGACACTAAAGAATTGTTGAAGAAGATGTCCCGGGTGAGCATGAGCGCTCCTCCCGGCAAAGATGGTAAGAAGAGCAATGTTGAGCTGGGAAAGGAACTAGACTTATACTTTGTCAGTGAAATTGTTGGTGGTGGTCTGCCTTTATTAACTGGAAAAGGGACGACTATCAAAAGAGAGATTGAAAGGTTTGCCATAGACGAGGAACTTAAAAGAGGCTATCTTCACACTTCTACTCCAATCATGGCTAAAAGCGATCTTTACAAGATTTCTGGACATTGGCAGCATTATAAAGAAGGCATGTTTGTTTTAAAGGTTAGGGATGAAACTTTTGCCTTAAGACCGATGACTTGTCCTTTCCAATTTGTAATTTATAAGCATAAGCAAAGAAGTTACCGGGATCTTCCCTTGAAATATGCGGAAATGTCCTTGTTGTTTAGAAACGAACAGTCTGGTGAATTGAGAGGCTTAACCAGAGTGAGGCAGTTCACTTTAGCAGATGCTCATGTTATCTGCAGACCAGATCAATTAGATGAAGAATTTGAAAAAGTACTCGATCTCCTGAAATATGTGATGAGTAAATTAGGAATTAAGGATATTTGGTACCGGTTTTCTAAATATGATCCAAATGATAAGGGTGGTAAATATATTGATAATCCTTCTGCCTGGGAAGAGTCGCAAGCCATGATGAAGAAGATGCTTGACAAGCTTGGTTTGAAATATAAAGAAGCGGAAGGAGAAGCTGCTTTCTACGGGCCTAAGCTTGATCTGCAATATGAAGATGTTTACGGAAAAGAAGACACTCTCCTGACAATCCAGATTGATTTCGCTCTACCAGAAAAGTTTGATCTGACTTATGTCGACAAGGATGGTACTGAAAAGAGGCCGATGATTATTCACCGGTCTTCTTCAGGTTCTACAGAAAGAACCATGGCTTATCTTTTAGAAAAAACTCAGGGGAAATTACCTTTATGGCTAAGTCCTGTACAGATAAAAGTGTTAACTATCAATGACAGCAATATTCCTTTTGCAACAAATGTGGTAGAGAAGATGAAGTCTGCCGGTCTTCGGGTAGAATTAGATGAGCGGGTGGAATCGATGGGCAAGAAAGTCCGGGAAGCACAGTTAGAAAGAGTAAATTATATTGTTACGATCGGAGACAAAGAAGTTGAAAAAAGCACTTTGGCTGTAAGAGATAGGAGCAATCAGACTAAGTTTGATGTTGAAGTAGATGGGTTTATTTCTGAATTAGTCCAGAAAGTGAAAGATAAAATAATTGAGTGAGAATTGTTCACGAGAAGGTTTTGGTTATGACAACTGGTTGTTTCTGATGAGCTTTAAAAATAAATCCTTTTTTCTTTTCCAACTGTAATCAGAAAAACTCTGTTTCCAGAATTCTCATTTAGGGTCATCCTGGTAGAAAATTTAATTAGTTTCTCTAAGGTCTCTACTTTTGTAAATTTAAAGGTGCAGTTTTTTGAATGATTTCCACATCCCGGCCCGATGTCTCCTTTAAGAATAAAAGTGATATTTTCAGATGAACAACCACAATTATAACCTACATCGCTGGTAAATTCAATAGTCGGAACTCTTTCTTCTTTACATCTAATATACATTCCTGCTCCATAAATGGCTTTCAATAAGCTGGTATCAATCTGAAAATAATTGTTCCCGGCTAAGTAACTGTTTTGAATGAGAATGCTGATAAAAGGTCATGTTCTCTCATGATGAAAAACCCTGTTTCTATATAATAAGGTTGTTTTTAGGAAGATATTAATCTCGGCAGGGCTTAAAACTTCAGTGATGTCATGTTTTCTATTTATTTTAAAATTAGCTTTTATCAATAACTGTTCGTACTTCTTTAGTGCATCAGGAAAATAAGATTTAATATTTTTTTCCGGCAAGAAATCCTCCTCTGGTTTTCCGGGCTTATAATCTTTTAAAAGTTCATCTATCTTTTTCATTCTTTAATAATTGGATGCATTTTTTGCCGATTTCGTAATAATTGTTCAGGACTTCAATAACCCGGATTATTTTTTTTTCTTCTTGTCCTGCTCTGATGAGGTAGATGTCGTTGCCGAGAGGAAGATCTTTTTTCATCTTGGAAATGTTGCTCTTAAAATTTGTTTTGAAGATGCTGTTTCTCGATTCTCTCCCAATAGATTCTGCTGAGCCGTGAATAACCACTATACAATCGTCGATGAAAGAGGTGCAATCTCTTTCTGTATCACCATAGATATAAAAACAAGATTGTTTTGCTTTATTCCCGTAATTAGCTTCAGCATTACCTCTGAGCGTAAATTCCACGTATTGGATGTTTGATGCTCCGTAAGGACCGATATCTCCTTCCACTTCTATCGTTAGAAATCTATCCCGGGTTCCATTTAACGTAGACGCAAAACAATAAGGGGCGTTCATATTCTTTAAATTAAGAAAAAAATGGTTGTATCCTTTTTCAAAAGAAGTCTGAATTAATCTGGTGATGAATATGTTTGTTATGTTTACATACTCTGGCCTATTCTGAAATTCTTGTGATGCTTGCAACAATAAGTTTATTTCAGAAGGAGTAAGCACTAATCGTTCTTCTAGCAGAGGTTTTTTAACAGCCAATGATTTTTTATATCTTTCCAGGGCTTCATTGAATCTGTTACGATTAACAACAAAGATTTTTTCATTATCCTCTGTAATGTTAGGTTTGTAATTTTCTGCAATAACATCAATCAGGTCTTTCTTTTTCTGGATCATTTCTTAATCAATTTCTGGTTAATTCTTAGTTTTCTCTATCTATCGTCTTTATAAGCTGTGCTTTTTACTACGCCAACTGCTAACTCTAATAGATCTTCTGGCTTGCTTACATTTATGATCTGGGTGTTAGGAAGAGCTTTTATTTTCCATTTCTGGGCTTGTGCTCTATTTTTAATTAAAAAGACTAAATTTCTAGCAACCTCTCCGGTATTATTGATATAACTAATCACTTCTTCAAAATTGCTTATTTCGCCATCGGTAATTATGACTGTGTCGATTTTTTCATACGCTTCCTTGATCTTTCCTTTAAAATCGGTCTCAAGATTTCTTAGTCTTATTTCTTCTTGAGAAGTGGAGCTCTCTTTCTGAATTAAGGAGTCAATTTTTTTTTCGGTAGTGTAGATTGAAGAGGGAAGGATTTCTCCCCGGGCAATTTTTTCCATCTCTTCTTTGATTTTAATGACATTAACTACTGTTCCGCCGCCCCAATAGGCTGTCAGCATTGAATAAATCAAATCTCTATTCAAGGTAGGCGCTAGAAAAGCAGCTTCAACAGAATAATTTATGACGCTAACTTTGGCATCATTTTCTAAATAATTATCAGCCATGATAAATCCGCTTAAGACAGCCACAGAATCACAAGCGGGGTGAGTCATTGAACCAGAAGTATCTAAAATTATTCGTAAATCGGGGATTTTTAATTTTCTTTCTTTCTTGTGGCCTTGCTTAATCCGATGTTGTTTGGTTAAGGAAGGAATTATTCTACCTCCCGTAGACATCTTATCCAATCTTTTTAAAGGATCTCCCACCCTGAACTTTTTTAACCCTTCAGGATAAGAATTTGCCGTCTCTGTAGTCATGAATCTTTCATGGATATGTACACCATAAGTAGAACTTTTTCTTTTATAATAAGGAATCTGTTCATCGTTAAATTTCAATGCAGAACTTTCAAATCCAATCATTTTACTTTCTGATTTGTTAATAGGAGGGTCATATTTTTTTCCTTTTTCTTTTTCTACCTGATCTTTTATTTTTTCATATTGTTGTTTTCCTTGCTCTCTGATGATCTTGTTAAGTGCTTTTTGGATTTGTTCGTCGCTAAAATTGTCTAAAGAAGGCAGATCAGAAATTCCTGGTCCGGCGATATCTTCTGATAAATCACGAGGCAGATTCTTAGGCAGCTCTTCTTTTAATTTTTTCATGACCTCAGAGATGATTGCTCCAAAATACAAAAAATTAGCCAATTCCTTCTCTTTATTCATGAAGTCTATGCCCATCAAATCAAGAACCCGGTCTTCAAGATAATTCTGGTCTTTATCGTAATCCTGACCGGCTTCTTGGTTTTTGTCAGCTTGGTCGCATTCATTTTTTTCTAAAGGGAGTCGGTCTTTTTTTTCATTCATCTCTTCTTGTTTTTTGATGATATATTCTAAGTCTAGGTTGACTCCCAGATCTTCCTCGCTTTGAATTTGATAATAAGCAATCAATATTTTGTCTACGGAGTATTTTTCTTGGGTCTTTTCAATTTTATTAGGGTCTATTCCTAATTTTTTTAATCGCTCTTTTTTTTCTTCAGAAAGAGTTGTTTTTTCTTTTAGAAAAGTGTTCAACCCCCGGTATAATTGACGAAGATCCCGGCCGTTAGTTTTTTTGATGATCTGGGGAAGATTATCCATCACATCCATCCAATAGCCTAAAACCTGGTCTTCAAACCCGTCAAACTGTTTTTCAGAATAATTTTTCAGAACCAGGATTTTTGCTAATTCTCGGGGATAATGGACGTAATGGCCCATCTCGTGTTTGTAAAGGCCTCTGGCGACAGTCTCTGGATCTAGTTTTCCAAGTGTGTTCATTAATTCAAGAAATTCTTGGGAGATATAGATCTGGTTGGTTTTAAAGTCGAAATAAGCAGTATTACCGTTTTCAACCTTCTTTTCTATAAAAACACTGCCGTCAACAAGAGGATTATAGAATTCTTCTAATATTTCTGGTATTACTTCCTCAAATATCTCTTCCCAAGACTTTTTTTTCTCCATCAGAATCTGGACCTAGTTCTCTTGATAGCTCGAATATATTCTTTAGCTAAAGGATGATCAACTAAATCTTCATTATTAAGCAGGTCGTTAGCTCTGGCCCATTGTTGTATTGATAAACTTAATTCTGGAATTTTGTTTTTTTCTTTTGCATTAGAAATTAAATAAGCACTCATCAGTAAATCTAGGTCTATTTTAACTTTCTTATAGTTCTCTTCTATCCCTTCTACTAACTTCTCAGCTAAGAACATTTCAGTCGGTGCACCGAAATGTCCCGGCCTTTTTTCATTAGCATATTTACTTTTGAATTCGTTCTCAAAATCAAGCCGGTGCCCTAGGGCATGAGGAGCTACCGCAAAAACATGCTCTTTTCTGACGGCTTTCTCACCTCTTAGGTAAACAATCGCTTTGGCATAGTCATCTATTCCTTCAAGTATTGCTCTTGGAGAAGCAGCATTCTTGGTATTATTGCTGGCCAGATTAGCACCGTGATTATTAGTGTCTCTTTTGTCACTGCTTCTTTTTCTTCCAAAAGTAGGAGTATAGTTAAGTTCGGCATCAATCATCTGTAAAAAAATCATTGCTTCGTTAGTTACTTTTATGGAACTGATTTCCTCTGTGATATTTTTTCTGTCTTCTGCATCGAAAAGGGAGACGCCTAATTCATATTCCAGAAATTTTCTGTAGGAATCACGTTCTTTTTCAATGGTTTCTAATTTTTCTTCAATACTTTTTTCTTTATCGTTAATGATGGAAAGGATTCTATTGGTTATTTTTGGATCGCAAAGTTCTTTGATGTTTTTTTTAGCTCTGGCTATCTCGCCGGTATACATAGCCCCGATATGGCCTAACTCTACATGGATGGAAAAACGGTCGCATAAAGGCGGTATTAAGATATAACTGCCTTCATCCTGGTGATTAGCTGTAGCAAAGAAGGGAGTTTCTCCGGTATAAAAAGTTGAGTTTAGATAATTGATCCTTCCAGTCTGAAGCATATTCAACAATTCGTTTTGGTTTCCTGCCGGCAGTCTTCTTATTTCATCGATAATTCTCACAGGAAGATAAGCGCTAGAAAGCCAAATCACCGCTTCTTCTTTGTCGAGTTTGGAAAAATCAAGCCTTGCCAGCATGGTTTCGAAAGTTTGGTCGGGGTGTCCTTGGATCTGTGCTGACTCATATAGATCAAAAGGATAGCCGCTCATCAAGGCGCTGATAGTTTTTGCAGAAGTAGTTTTTGCAAATCCTGGTTCGCCGATAATAAGAGGATTTTTATTCATAACATACGATAGTACTAATAAAGAAGTGTTCCAATGAAGGATAGTCTGTCTGCCGACTTTTTTTTCTTCCGGGTCAATATAATAATCTTCTCCGATTAGGTCGATAGTTTGTTGCAGCTTTTCCCTATATCCCATCTATTTTCCTCTATTAAAAATACAATTGTATCAACAATGTTAAAGTATTAATAATATTTTATTGATATTTTAATGATT
>JAHJDB010000096.1 GCA_018812765.1 Nanobdellota archaeon | reverse complement strand
TTTCTTCTTTTGGAGATTTTATCAAACATTATAATGAAGAAAGGCTCCACATGAGCCTTCATTATAAAACACCAAAAGAAGTTTGGGATGAACTGAAGCGGAAGTAGTTTCGTGACCGGAAGCAGTTTCGGGATAATAGAGTTAGTTTGTATTTTCTCATAAACAAAAATCTTATAAAAACAGAACCCTAAAACACCTTATAATGTTAAAAAAAGTAATATTGGGCTTAACAGAACAAGTAGACCTGATCGGTAATCAAGGACAAAAGATAAACATAAAAGCCCGGATTGATACAGGAGCAACCTCCTCTTCTATAGACTTAGGATTAGCCAAAGAATTAAATTTGGGGCCGGTAGTGAAGTCAAAGGTTGTAAAATCAGCCTCGGGAGTTAAAAAAAGACCTATCGTTAAAGCAAAAATAATCCTCAGAGAAATAGAGATGGAAGAAGAGTTCACTATCGCTAACAGGAACCATATGACTTATCAAGTACTTATCGGCCAGAACATTCTTAAAAAAGGCAATTTTCTGATCGACCCGTTAAAAAAATAAAACTTTTGATTGCTACAAGAAACACCACCTTCAAAAACAGATGAAAGCTGCACTAATCTCCTTAGGAAGTCAAAGTTCAATCATGACTGCTGAAGCTATGAGCAAATATTTTGAGCAGGTAGATATGGTGCAATTAAAGAATATTGAAGTTAAGTTAGGAAAAGAAGCTGGAATTTTCTATGAAGGTAAAAGGTTTGAGAGATACGACTGTGTTTACGTAAAAGGATCATTTCGTTATGCAAACCTATTATGCTCGATTGCTTCTATGTTAGAAGGAAAAATTCCTTATATGCCTCTTCCTTCAAGCACTTTTACGACCGTCCATAATAAACTTTTGACCCATTTGATCTTACAACAGCATAACATACCTATGCCTAGAACTTATATCTCTTCCACAGTCGGTTCTGCAAAAGAACTGCTTAAAGAAGTCAAATATCCTATCGTCATGAAATTCCCTGAAGGAACACAAGGCAAAGGAGTGATGTTTGCTGATTCGTTAAGTTCAGCCTCCTCGTTGCTTGACGCCTTAGGAGTCTTAAATCAACCGTTCATCATTCAAGAATATGTTGACACTGGAGGTACAGACATCCGTGCTTTGGTAGTCGGAGACAAGGTTGTTGCAGCGATGAAAAGAAAGGCGCAGAAAGAAGAGAAAAGGGCCAACATCCATGCCGGCGGAAGCGGAGAAGCGGTACTGTTAAATAGAGAAGTGAGCAAGATCGCTCTGGACACGGCAAAAGCTTTAAAGGCTGATATTTGTGGAGTCGATATTCTTGAAGGACCGCTCGGCCCGGTCGTGATCGAAGCCAACGTTTCTCCGGGATTACAGGGGCTTAATAAGGTTTCCACGATAGATGTTCCTGATGAGATCGCCAAATTTTTTTACAGAAAAACTGAAGAGATAGTTAATGCCGGGAAAAAAGTTGCAGTTGATGAAGTTATGAAAGGAATATCTCTTGAGAATGGTGAAGATAGCCTTAGCCAGGAAGTCATCTCCGAATTGAAATTTCGCGGTGATAAGATAATTCTTCCGGAATGGATTACCAAGATAGCTAAATTTGATGACAGAAAAGAATATTCAATAAAAGTCAAAAAAGGAAGACTGGAAGTTGAAGAATTTAAGAAATAAGGAATAATCATCATGAAATTAGAAGAGATTTTAGATCAAATCTTTCATTTAAATTTTTCTTCACAATTTAACCTAGCTGCTACTTTTCTTCGCTTTCAAGAGCATTATGAATCACCTTGGTTTAAAGGCAAGATCTTTACTCTGAAAGAATATAAAGAATGGTATACAACTAATTCTCCCCATCAGAACTCTTTGGGTAAATTTACTTATTATGAAGATTGGATCGGATTCAATATCCCTTCTTATGTGCTCAATCCATTTTATGAAGGAAACTTCGATCCCTTAAGCGCAAGAGAACAAAAATTTCTGGACCTTTTCAGAGATAAGAGAGATAAAAGATATTATGTTATCGGGACTTCTGGAGAAACGGACCAATCAGCATTACAGCACGAGATAGCACATGGACTGTTTTACACAATCCCTGATTATAAAAGAGAAGTCTTGAAGATATTTGAACCTTTAACCAGAAAGGAGATTAAAAAAATCAAACAATTTTTCTTCAAGATCGGTTATCACCAAACTGTTTCAATCGATGAAGCCCAAGCTTATTTCCTTTCGGAAGGGGAAGAACTTTCCAAAGACATCGGAATCAATCGAAAAAGATTACAAGAGATCCATGAAAGATTAAAGGAATCTTTCGAGAGATATTGTCCTAGCATTAAGATCCAATAAACGAGAAATCCTGAAAACCGACTACCCAAACAGAGCAAGCTCCGGGGTATTCACCGGTTTTCTAATCGGATTTCTGGTCATTCCTCGCTAAACACCGTAGCAAGCTGCGGGGTATTAGACCCAGCGAGGAATAAACTAAAAACTAAGAAAAGTACACCTCTCAACAATTAAAGTTAAAAAAAATAAAAAGATTATTTTTTCTTGGTTACTTTTTTCTTTACGACCCTTCTAGTAGTTGGTTTTTTTACAACTCTTTTAACAACCGCAGATACAGAAGAAGCTTTCGGCACTGATTTATTTTTTGGCCTGAACCAAATCAAGTAGATTATCGGCAGTAAACCCATCGTGTTCAAAACTAACATCACCACAAACCAAGCATTTTGGTTATTTCTTGCAGAATGCCATAAAGCAAGACCTTTCCAAACAACAGTCCAAACACTTAATAACACCAAAACAACAACAATACCGGCTGGTTGTTGATAAATATTAAATAAATCAAACATTTTCATAAACCTCCTTTAATATAAATATGAAGATTAAAGATTATTTAAACTTTGCCATCATCTGAAAACTAATAAAAAACATTCTAAACTAATTAAAATAACTTGAAAAATTTGAAAAAAATAAAAAATTTATCTTTTTCTTCCTGCTTTTTTTAGTGCAGGCTTGTCAACAGTGCAGTATCCACATAAAGGCATCAATACTTTCAACAAACCACATAAGATGATCAAAACAGCTATAAAAGCCATCCAGCCGTCTAACCCAACCCATTTAGGCCACACAAAAACGTTCAATAAAAGCAAAACTCCGATAATTATCTTTTTCACGCCATGATAGCGGGAGTACAATTCATCTTTATAATACATAATTTCACCTCTTTTTTTAATCAACATAAACAATAAACAGTAAGTTTATGTTAAATTATACACTCACTATAACTCACTAAACTATTTCTTCTTTTTTTTAGACTTTTTCACAGAACTTTTTACGGATTTCTCTTTAACTTTTTTTTCTTTAACTGGCTTATCTTCGTTAACATCCCTCTTTTTTTTCCCAGAAGCCTTATTTATTTTTTCTAAGTCCTCAATGATATCAGAAGCAATGAAAGTATAACCTCTTTTTTTCTTTAAGAGCATATCTCCAACATATCCGTTAATGAAAGCAGCAGCAGCAGCACTTTTGAAAAGATCTTTACTTTTAGCCAAAAAGCCTACTGCTAACCCTGCAAGTACATCTCCCGTGCCGCCTTTAGTCATCCCCTGATTACCGGTACGGTTGTAAGCAATCTTATTGTGAGCAATAATTATGTCCGTCGGTCCTTTCAACAAAAGAACGTTCCTATTTTGTAAAAAATATCTTAGATTTCCTTGTAATATCTCTGCTTTTTCCTTAGCATTTGATTCTCTTAATTTAGGCAGCAAGAACTCTTTATTGCTATTAATCAGCATCATCTCTAATTCTGCATTATGGGGAGTAATTATAGAATTGTTAAAATCTTTAAATGAAAGTGATTTTAGGGCATCAGCATCAACAACTTTTAATTTCTGAGATTTATGAATAAAATGTTGACAGAACTTATCCGCTTTACGAGTTATACCATTCCCAACCAAAACAGCATCAAATCTGTCTGCAAACTTGATCATCTCTTTTGCATTCTTAATATTAAAAGAAGAACCCTTAACTTTATGGACCATCAAATCTGGTGTATATTGGTGTATCGCCCAACCAACCTTCTCAGGAGCAGCTACCGTAACTAGATCGCATCCTGCTCTTAAAGCTGCTAAACCAGCCAAAGTTACAGCTCCTACTAAGTCTTCTGAACCGCCTATGATCAAAGCGTGACCGTTCTCACCTTTATGAGAAGTCTTCTTACGATCCATCAGTTTTTTTATTTGATTTAAATTCATTTTTTAAATTAAGTTCCTTTAAATGCTTATTTTTAAGTTTAAATATATTTGTTGTAATTCTAAGGTAGAGAAACTGTTTTAAAATACGTCTAAAATTCTGAATTTATCAAAATAAAAGACAATAGCAGCAGAAATAAGAACTTTGTTGTAGAGAAAATCTTTTAAAGTAGGCTCGTTCTTCTGAACTTAAGGCCCCGTTGCTTAGCCTGGTTAGAGCGCTGCTCTTATAAGGACAGGTTCTAAACAAATGTCCATGGTAAAGCAGAGGTCCCGGGTTCAAAATTGATGTACTAAAATAGTATGTTGATGTGTCTCCCGGCGGGGCCACTTTTTTCTTTAAGATTCTTAAAAATCATCTAAATTAAAAAAAGGAATGAAAAAATAAAAAAAATCTTAAGAACAATCTTCTGTAACATCGCTCAAAGTCACTTTAAACTTAATTTGAGTGACCGTGGGATGAGTAACTACTTTACTTGTATCCCCCTTATGTAAAGTCAAAACTTGCTCACTAAGGATCTTGCCGGTGCTCTTCTTAAGTATCTTTATCGGCACTAAAGGATCTTCATCACAATATTTTGGAAAAGACATCAATTGCCATTCTAAAGCTCCCGCACCACTATAACTTCCTTGCCCTAGTTTTAGGTTGTATTTTTCTCCATCACTGGTGGAAAGAGCAACTTCTGTGACTGAACATTTATTATCGCAATCAGTATTATAAAGATCAGCAATCGTTCCACAAACTCCATCGATACACAACAAGTCATTTTCACAATCAGAATTATAATCACAGGTTATCGGCGTGACTAGTTCTTCAATAACTGGAACTCCTTCTACAACTACTTCCTCAATTACTGGTTCTTCTACAGTAACTTCTTCTACTGGGATTTCTTCCGATCCAGAACACCCGACTAGAAAAATAATAATTATTAGGATAAAAATAAACAATATTTTCTTCATTTTTAACAAACCTCCTTTCTTAGAGTTAAAAAACAAGATTATATAAATTTATTGAAGAGGGGGCTTTTATGAAACCCTAGCCGTCTGGGTCATGTTTGTCATCGTTTATCGCAGATAAACATGACTTGACCAGACGGAAGATACCATGTTCTTATACAAAGTATAGGGTTATGGTCTCTGTAGTAGGATAGGGTTTCAT
>JAHJDB010000095.1 GCA_018812765.1 Nanobdellota archaeon | reverse complement strand
AATAAAGGTTCAGTTTATCTCCAGACTCTATTGGATACTGAAGATGATGCTGAGACGATCATTTCCACATTGGAATTCATTTCCGGCAAGAGAAGGGCTGGGATAACAGGTTATACTGCTGGATGGAGTCAAGCTTCCTTGAGTGATGCTTTAAAACAGCGTGGGCGGTTTCCAAATGGGGCGGCTGGGTTCGATTATGACGATGATGAATTCCATATCCTTGGTAGTAACAACATCGGTTGCCCTGGTTGTTCTCGTGGGGTGTTGGTTACGCCTTAGGCGCGCAAAAAAATTTAAGGGAAATAAAAAAAATGGTAAATCAACGATTTCAGCAAGCTTTGGGAAAAATCAGGGAAGAGCAGGAATTCTTTAGGGAGATAAGACTGTCCGAACAGTCAGGCTCGTCAGGAGGAAGCATAGACCTGCTAAACCACGAACTGAACATCAATTATGATCCTGAATTTGTTAAAAAAATCTGTGACAAAGATGCTGAAGAATTCCTAAAGAAAAAAAACATTCCTAAAAGGGAAGTATTGGAAACTTTAGTTGCTGATTTACTTCACCACGAGATTGGCCACAGGGGGAGCAGGAAATATTCCGGCTGTCCGGCAGATGTCAAAACTCTCTCTGAAAAGTTTCTTGATCCAATCTATGAAGTGACAAAAATAGAGAATAAAAATCAATTAGCATATTTTGCTAATATGCTTACAGACATCATCAATGATACTACTATCAAACGTCTTGACCATGAAGAAGGCCTTTCGGATTATGCCGGTTTTTATCTCTTCCTGAAAGAGCAAGGGGTGACGGCTGGAAAATTTTCTAAGCTCTACGAATCCTTTGCCAGGCTAAGCCTTTATTTTAATGGAGATCAAAATGACAAGAAACTTTTGGAACAGTATTTAAGCTATGATCCCGAGGTTAACACCGCTATCAGGAATTTTTTAGAAAGGACCGAGATTTCACAGATGAAAACTGTTGTTCATCAAGGTTCAAAAGAGATAAAAGTAAGAAACCGGCCGGCAATCAGGGAATATTTGATGGATGAAAAAAACTGGGAAAAAATCTCAACGATATTTGCAGAAGAATTTTTTAAATTTATGGAAGAGCAGCCGAAAGAAAGATTGTTCGGTTCCAGCGGAAACCAACAGCAGCAAGACAGTTCTTCTGGCAGCCAAGATACCTCACAGCAGCAAGGCGGCTCTTCTGGTAATCCTTCAGAAAATTCTGATCCTGAAAACGCATCAGAACAATTGTCTGAACTTATCGCTAAAGAGTTGGCTAACCAGTTTAGTAATGATAACGGTTTCGGGAGGGAATTGCAGCAGCAGGATACTCTCCGGAAAATCATCCGGGGAAGAAAAGCTGGTTCTGGTCCAGGCTGGATGACCAACTTTGAGCATTTAGTAAATTATTATGAACTACTGGCATCAGATAAATTGTTTGAATTAACTGTTCCTCCGCAGGAAGGCAGATCTTATCCTTTGGTTGATCTTGGACAAAGAACTTTTGATTTTGAAGATGATGCTCCTAGAGATATTCGCGGCATCTTCTTTGACCGCGACAGTAAAAGCATTGAACTTTACGTTGCCCGGCATCTTTATGAAATTAACGTCAGAGTAAAAAAGGAAAGAAGCGATACTCCAGACATCGTCTTCGGTTTGCTCGACACTTCAAGTAGCATGTTGGACCAAATGCCTAAAGGCCTTAGACTTGGCGAAGCAGTCAATCCAAAAAGCTATCCCCAATGGAAGGTAAATTCAAAGTATCACGTTTCACTGATAGCTTATTTCATGATGGTTGAACGGTTCAGTGAACTAGGGATATACGAATCAGACGCTTATTTTGCTAATTTTAGTTATGACACTGTTCTTTCTAAAGGTTTGATGAATTCCAAGATTGAAGCTTTGTGCCCGCAATTTGGCGGGACGATGATTGATCTAAATAAAATTGAAAAAACTCTCTCTAAAAAAGGAACATTAGTGTTCACCATTTCTGACGGAGAGATTGGAAATGAAAAAAATTTGTCAAAAAAAATTATTGACATCGCTGAATATAATCCTTGTTTTCATGTCCAGATTGGAAACCATAGTAGTTTTAGCAAAAAGTTAGAGAGATCAGGCGTATATGTTAAATTGGTCCAGGAAGAAAAAGATTTATATGACTTTGTTATCGACTTGACTGAATATTTAGGCGGAGGCAAAAGTTAGCTATTTTAAAAATGACATTTCCAAAAATTGATTTCAGCAAAATACTGCCTATTCCTACTTTGGAAGAGTTTGCCAGGAAGCAGGAACTTTGTTTGGATGAAGTTTCTGCTGATAACGGCAGGAAAAGAACCCAAGACGACTGGTTCAAATACTGGTCAAAGATCAAAGACGGCCGAGTGATGGCTTCTATGGGCGATTTGTATACTTCGTTTAAATTAATCAAGAAGATGCGTGAATCTGGAACTGCAGAAGAACAGGCAATTGCTCAGAGATATTTGAACAGTTTGAGAGAAGATTTTGACTGGCCTGGTAAAAAGAACTGGCTGGTTTCCAGTACCAGACTGATCTATTCCGGAAACAGTTTGGATACAAGAATAATTCATCATTATCGATCTAATGGGCTTGAGTTAACTAAGGAAGTAATTTTGGAAGTTCCAATTTATCGAGGAATTGAGATTGAAGACGTTTTTAGTAGTGATAGGGGTTCTGCTTATTTACAGGCTTTACTTGATACTGAAGATGATCCTGAGATGATTATTT
>JAHJDB010000094.1 GCA_018812765.1 Nanobdellota archaeon | reverse complement strand
CTTCGCGCTGTCGGAGAACACCCAAGTTTAAATAAATATTATTAATTAATAAATGTTCTGTTGGCTATACTGCTTTTGTGCCGTTAAACTTATTACACCGGATTACTCACAGCCAGAAAACTCTTTCAACTCTTCAATAGTCATATAACCAGCATGTCTTTTAATTTCTATCCCATTCTTTTCAATAACCCAAGTGGGCGTTCCAGTAATCTCTTTTTCTTCACACAATTTGATTTGAGAATTTTCACCATCTGGATTGCATTCAACTTCCTTTATGAACCTAACGGAGTCTCCTAATAATTCTTTCTGTTGGAGGCAGTGTCCGCACCTGAACGAACTATAGATCGTCGCTCCTTTTTCGCTTAAACATTGCGCTAAAAGGTCATAATTATTTTTTTTCTCCCCTAAATTTAAAGCAACAACCAAAGCTATGACCACAACAACAAAAACTATTATCCACCATTTCATTTTCCGTAACAAAGTATCAATTTTCGGCCTGGTTCCTATTGTTCTGTAAAATCGGACAGCTAATAGAAAGTTAAAGACCACAATCAAATGTACAATCGTACACAAAGGACATAATGCTTTCAAGATAATCTCAGCCAGGATCATATATCCTACAAATAATAATCCGATTGCTGACCACCAAAAAACTGCAGCAACAAACAAGCCTTCTTTTTTGGTATTGTTCAGCAACATGATCGTTAAAAAGACAAACCATACTACTCCTAGAATTGCTACCGGAACATTAAGCAGCTCAGCAAAGACGCTGTTATTGACCAAGGAACAGGAGATGCTGGAACTGATATCGCAGAAAGAACCTTTTGTGGGGGGAGCATAATGGTTCTGGACAAGATATAAAGAAGCAATTATGCCTAATAGACTGAGAAGCAACATTAACTTTAAGGCGGTTTTATTCTTCATGGTCATTAATAAATTAAATAAGGTATAAATAATTTACTTAAATATATCTTTATCTGCTTTAATCTTCCCCTTCAGGATGCTGAGATTGATTCAGAGACAAGTCTTTTATAAGTTTTATTGTAGCCTTAAATACAAAAATTTTAATATTACTTCTTTCTTAAGTTAATTCATGGCCTGTGAAATGTGCGGTAAGGAAGCTGATTTAGTTCTAGTAAGCGTAGAAGGTGTGGAAATGAATCTTTGCAGCGGCTGTTCTAAGTTTGGCGTAATTAAAAAAGGTTTTTTTCAATCAGATCAGAAACCATCTTCTAAAATCAGGAAAGACGAGCCAGAATTTAATCTAGTGGCAAATTTTGCCAGTTTGATCAAATCGTCCAGAGAAAAAAAGAACCTTAACCAAGAAGATTTCGCCAAGTTCTTGAATGAGAGAGTAAGCTTTGTCGCTAAATGGGAATCAGGCAAATTAAGACCTTCCGTAGATACGGCCAGAAGGCTGGAACGTCTGTTAGGTTTAAAATTAGTTGAAGGGGTTACCGAGAAATCTTTTGAACAAGAGAAAAGCAGAAAGAACAACGAATTTACTTTAGGCGACTTTGTCAAGGTCAGAAAAAGAAAATAAAGAGGGGTCTTTTCATCCTATTTTTTAACTTAAGAAAGCGCATTCTTCTGGAGCTTCAATATCTTTATTGTCAAATTCCTGGCAGATTATTTTCATCAGGTCTTTGACTCCTCTATGTCCTTGATAAACTTTATTGTTTATGACTGTTGCCGGAAACTCGGTGATCCCAAAAGAAGTCAAGAGAACCTTTATCATCGGCTCTTGTTCAAAGTCTGAATTTAAAGAGAAGATCAACACCTTGCTGCCAAACTTATTTTTCAAGTAACTTAAAATCTCTCCCTGGGTCTCAAATTTATTTTCATCGTAGAAATATAATATCTTTACGTTATCTTCTTTACATTTATTGTCTATTTCTTTAGAAAGGAGATAGAATTGGATTTCAGTAAGGAAATAGTCCTGTAATTGTAAATTGAACTCTTTTTCATTGAAGACGGCTTTTTTTTGGTAATCCATGATCAAGCTCATCTTTTTCGTCAGCTCATTAATATTTTGTTCTAGGATGTGGTGCAAGGAATTACAGTCAGCTAATCCTGAACCAATATAATTTTGCTGCAACTGCAGGCTTCTGAGGTTTACTTTTTCTTCTAAAGTGATCTGCTGGGAATATTTCAATCTCGCTTCTTCAAGAAAAATTCCCACAAAGATGCCAATTGAAAAGACTACTAAGGTCAGGACGAAAGCAGCGATATATTTTTTAGTGCTGGTTTTCCTTGCTGCTGCCATTTCAGGGTTTCTGGATTAAGGTGATTTATATAAATGATTGCATTTTAAAATAGATATTTTAAGAATAGGGATTGAACAGTTAAGAGCCCAAGATAGGACAGTTTAAATTTGGTTATTAACTTTGGGTTAACAACCATTAACAAAATGGTAAAAAGCATCATTTTCATAAAAATATTTATAAAACAGCTTCTTTTTAGTCAAAATAGGTTGGTTCTAAGTGTTTTAATAAGAAATGAAATTTACATCAGATAGAGCAAGGTACACCTTTGAAGTGCTTTTATCAAATGGAATGAAAGAAGAAGAAGCTTTGTTATTTATAGCTAGATATCATGGTAAAGGGGAAGAATTGGCTAGGGCATCTGAAGATAATGTTTCCAGCCATTTTTTTGGTATTTACAGAACCTCTAAGAAAGAAGGTTTTGATTTACTTGGCGAGGTTTGTCTTCCTCAATCTGACTTAGAAAGACGGCTGATTTTGGATGATAAATCTGTAGATAATGGAAAGAAAAAAACTCCAGACAACTGGTTTAAATATTGGAGTAAAGTTAAAGATGGTAGAGTGATGGCTTCCATGGGCGATTTGTATCAGTCTTTCAAATTAATCAAGAAGATGCGTGAATCTGGAACTACAGAAGAACAAGCAATTGCTCAGAGATATTTGAACAGTTTACTGGAAGACTTTGACTGGCCTGGTAAAAAGAACTGGCTGGTTTCCAGTACCAGACTGATCTATTCCGGAAACAGTCTGGATACAAGAATAATTCATCATTATCAATCTAATAGGCTTGAGTTAACTAAGGAAGTAATTTTGGAAGTTCCAATTTATCGAGGAATTGAGATTGAAGACGTTTTTAGTAGTGATAGGGGTTCTGCTTATTTACAGGCTTTACTTGATACTGAAGATGATCCTGAGATGATTATTT
>JAHJDB010000093.1 GCA_018812765.1 Nanobdellota archaeon | reverse complement strand
TCTGAATAGTAAGCTTTTTAAACCAAGGCTTCTTCAAAATCACATGAACGTTCATTTTAAAAATTATCTGGATTCGTTCAGTTTCAAAAAAAGATTCTGGCAGATCTTTGCTGTAGATACGGCAACCTTGTTCATTCTTACGGCTTTGTGGATGACTTTAGGCAATCTGCTTACAGCTAGAGCCTTCGCTATCAGCGGAGGAAAAAGCATCGAAGAACTTAAAGCGGTGATGCTTTCTGGTTCTTTAAACGCTAATGAAGCTTTACTGGCAAGCATCAAATCGTTCGTATACATTTTCACTATAGGAATAATAATCGCCACAATCCTTACCTTTATCATCTTTTCACTTTCCAGGATGATAATCTGGGAGAAGATATTAAAAAACAAATTTTCTTGGAAAAGCTTTTCCAAATGGAACGGGCTGGCAGTTTTGGTTTTTTTCATTTCCCTGCTATACTTGTTAATCTTCAGCTTGGCCAGGATGATTTTCAACCTCTCTACTCTTAGCTTAGGAGAAAATACTTATTTGACTCTTTTACAATTCTTAAATTACTTCTTTTTTCTGGCATTCCTTATTTTTGTTTTTGTCCTCTTTTATTCTTTTACTGAGGTAGGCAAGGTTTGGCAGTCAGTAAGCCATGCTTCCCACATCATCAAGACCAGATGGTCAAGATTATGGAAACAGTTTTTACTGATTTATCTTACCGGATTAATTGTAGGATTCTTCATCTCTTATCTCCAAAGATTCTTTTTTCAGTATCCTGACTGGGTCTATCCGGTCATCAACCTGGGTCTGTTATTATTATATATCTCTTGGTTAAGATTATATCTTCTCAAAGCTATCTCTCTTGGGCATGAACAAGGACATCAACGTCAACAACCATATGAACATCAACAATTACATCATTAATAATCTTATAAAAATAAAAGTTGTCCCTAATTCTAAGAAGACTGAACTAAAAGAAGAAAACAATCGGCTTAAACTTCATCTTCAGGCTGTTCCGGACAAAGGCAAGGCTAACCAGGCGCTGGTAAAATTTTTCAAGAAAGAATATAATCTTAATGTAGAGATTAAGAGCGGAAAAACCAGCCGAGAGAAAATTCTAAAAATCTGGGAATAGTTTTTAAAAGAGATTTATTTTCAGATGACTATGGAAATGATTGATGAAAGAACAATAAAACTTGAAAGGAGACTTAATAATTTAGACCGGATAGTTTTAAAGTTTGTTAAGATCTTAGAAAAACACACTGATTATGTCTTGATTTCTGGGTATGTAGCAATATTATTAGGAAGGACAAGAGGAACAGAAGATGTAGATTTCTTCATTAATAAACTATCAAAAGAACAATTTTCTTCTTTTTACAAAGACTTACTTGATAATGGTTTCTGGGCCATAAATGCAGATGATGTTGAAGAATTATATTCGATGCTAAAAGATGACAGATTAGCAGTACGTTTTGCTGAGAGAGGGAATGTAGCCCCAAACATGGAAGTAAAGTTCGTGAAAGACGCCCTTGATGAACTTGCTATGAAAGAAAAAATAAAAGTGATAACAGAAGAAGGAAAATTGTTCATTTCAAGGATAGATCTGCAAATTGCTTATAAGAAATTTGTATTGGCAAGCTATAAAGATTTAGAAGATGCACGTCATTTACAAAAATTATTTGATATTAAAGACGAAACAATTAACAAATATAAGATTCTTTTTGAACAATATGGACGAATCTAACAAAAAACAACGGGAATGGTTTATTGATTATTGGGTAAACTTCATGAAAAATAATCCCGATGAAGAGTGGAGCAGACAACAGAACGTTTTAATAGATTCCATCTTACAATCAGCAAAACAATGGTCTAGAAAAGAATACCTTGAACTTAAAGGAGAAAAACATTCTTTTCAATAAAAAATTTCTTAAAAACCTTTCTTACTGATTACTATAACTCTCAACATCATCTTCTAAGATCTTGACCTTAATCCCGGCAGCCTTCAAGAGCTTGCGGGAATCTTCTGCAGCATGATATTTCTTCTTGCAGATAATTTTCACGATCCCAGCATTCACTAGCATCTTTGCACAGTTATAACAGGGCTCCAGTTTACAATAGAGAGTAGCCCCATTCAAAGAGACGCCGTTTCTAGCTGCTAAAGAGATGGCGCTAGCTTCAGCATGAAGTGTTCTCATACAATGCTGAGAGACTGAACCGTCTTCATGGACCATCTTCTTCATCTGATGCCCGGCATCATCACAATGATCCTGACCGAAAGGAGAACCGACATAACCTGTAACTAGGATCTGTTTATCCCTGACAAAGATTACGGCTGTCCTTCCTCTGTCACAAGTAGCCCTTTTAGATACCGCATCAACGATATCCATGAAATATTCATCCCAGATAGGCCTTCGATAGAACTTCTTATTTAAATCTGCAACTAAACAATCAGCTTTCTGATATAAGTCTTCTTTAGTTCCGCCATTCTTAACAATTATTTTCGCTAATCTCAAGACTTTATGTAATTGCTGCTTATTAGAATCAGAACTCTGTTCTAACTTTTCCTTTTCCACAAATTCCTTGAAAGTTTGAGGGTCTTCTTCCCGGGCCCTTTTTTTCAACCATTCAAACCTTCTTTTTGGATCGGCTGTAACAGAAACCAAAACAAAATTTCTCTGTTCCTTCAAAACTTTTAACTCCGCAGGATTCCTGATAGAGGTAATGATATAGTTCTTATTTTCATCTCGGCTAATCTTCATCAGAACTCTTTCTGCTAAGATGGAAGGACCGAACTTTTCTCTCATCTCGTTAGCTAGATTGATGAGATTGTCTCTGGTGATCTTGAGATTCTTTTTTTTAGCTTCCTCTCTGATCTCGTTTGATAAGGAATAATGGAGAAACCCTTTCTTTTCTAAATGATTAGCAACACAATCCTTCCCAGAAGCATACATGCCTACTACACCTATAATCATCTACTACTTACAAGTAAGGTTCTTTAAAACGATTGTTATCTTTCAAAAAAGAGAATCAGAGTTGTATTTACAAGACTATAAATGGTTTTAAACTGATATCTTCTCTTAGTTTTCTGATGACAAAAAAAGGCCGGTTTGTAGTTGTTGATGGGATCGACGGGGTTGGTAAAGGAGTTTTCTTAGACACTTTTGTAGAAGAAGCTAAAAAAGACAGTAAGAGAGTTTTTGATGTCCATGATTTCTGGGCGAAAAATAATTTCCATCCTCCTTTAAGTTTGATCAAAGGTAATTTTGATGTGGTCTTGACTTCTGAACCGACATTCATGGGTTTAGGTACATTTATCCGGGAAGAGTTGACGGCTAAGAATGGGAGAAGTTATAGTCCCGAGATTGTTGCTGAAGCTTTCGCCTTAGATCGGCGCATCCTCTATGAACAGTTAAATTTACCTCTTCTAAAAGAAGGCCTTGACATCTATCAAAGCAGGTCCTTATCTACAAGCATAGTTTACCAAAGGCAGAGCGCTTTAGACCAAGGGAAAGATTTCAGTGTTGAAGAGATCTTGTCTCTTCCAGGAAATTCTTTCTGTCATAAACATCCCTTTGATTTTTTAGTGATTCCAACCATAATAAACGTTGAAGAAGCTGTCAGAAGGACAAAAGAAAGAAATAAGGATGACAACTGTAAGTACGAAAATTTAGATTTTCAATTGAAGATAAAATCTCACTATGACAGTAAGGAATTTAGAGAAATATTTACAAGAGCGGGAACAGAGATAGTTTATATGGATGCAAGCATCTCCATCAAAGCTTCTCAAGAACAGGCCAGAAAATTTTATCAGCAAAAATTAAGATGATTTAACTTCATAAAAGAGCAAAAAAATTATTCTTCTTCCTCGGTAATTTTGATTTTATTAACTTTTGTCTTGTTAAAGAAAGAATCCAGTTTTTTACAACCTACTTGAGCATTATAAGATATCTTGTTCATAGTAAAGATCTACCACCCCTTTTTTAACATCTATCGCAAATTTTACAAAACTGCACTCATTTATAAAAACTATTAACGTCAAACATATATTCTTTAATCGTTTAGATGCGACTTAACTAATAAGAAAACTAAAAAGGATATAAACTTTCTTGACTCTGTAAAAAGACACTGTCGCAGTACTACTTTTAAAGAGATTATCAATCTAATGAGAGATGATTATTACTTCTGCGTTTTGTCTAAATTTTCTTACTAAAACTGCTGCTGTTAGTCTGCTTATCTAGATCGCAACAATAGGGTTTATTCCTCGCTGGGTCTAATACCCCACAGCTTGCTGCGGTATTTAGCGAGGAATGACCAGAAATCCGATTAGAAAACCGGCGAATGCCCCAGAGCTTGCTCCGTTGGGTAGTCGGTTTTCAGGATTTCTCGTTTATTTCTGTACTAATTCTACAGTTTGATGAGAATCAACCTTCCCATCTTCAGAATTTATTTTAAGATTTATAAATTGCAAGGATTTAGTGACAAAAGTAAAGTTCCAAAGCGTCTTTTCTTCAATATTTTGCAAGACTATAAATCCGTCACCTAACAAAGCTTTAGGAAAAAAAGTCTGATAATTCTTCTTAAAAATCTCTAAAGCGTCTTCATAAGAAATTTTCACTTTTTCTAAATTTAACCCTGTTACTTTATCTTCTGGCTTCTTGAAAACTTCATCTTCTTTTTTCATCTCAAAAGAGCCGTCTTCTTTCAACATAAAGACTACTATTTTATCATCTTTTGGATTGTAGTAACCTATTTCCCAAGAGCCTTTTAGCTTATAGTTTTGATCCAAAGGACAAAAAAAATGAGAAAGATAAGAATCTTGGTGATTTTCTTTCCATCTTAAGAACAACTCACTATTTTCCAATCTACTATTAGTTTCATTAATGAAAGTCATCAGGCATATTCTCTCCAAGTGTAATTGCATTTGGTGCATTTAAAGAATCTTGTTTCAGGTTCGTCTGCCCCCCTAGTTTGTTGTGTCCAGTAATAAGCGACATTATTACCGCACTTCTCACAAGAAATTTTAATTTTTGGATGAGTCTCTAGCTGTTCAATAACCTCAATCTTCTTGCTTTCAGTACCTTTTTCTCTGATTTCAACAGTTTCATCTTCAGGAACTTTACTGAAACCACAATTACAAAAAAGTATTTTTTTACCTGCCTTTTCTTTAGGCCTTAATATCGAACCGCACTTCGGACAGAACATTAAAATCACCACCAAATGTTTATTTAGGGGAGATTTACTCATCCCTTTAAAAAGATTGTTAAAATAATGTAAGTATTCCTTTCAGGTTCTTTCCCTTTTTTAATCTAGATCAACCTGCTTAAAACCAGAAGGGGAGTCCACGCCTAGGACTATGTTCTTTTGGTCTTTTTTCTCCCGATAAGAATAAGGGACATAAATCTGTTTCATCGTCTTAGGATCTATTCCGGTATAGTACATGCAGGTTGATAAGGTCATGGGCGTTGGAGTAAAGATCTGTAAACTAAGAATTCTCATTTTTCTAGTCGCTGTTAGTAACTCTTTTGCTTCCTTCATGGATGAACCAGGATGGGCAGTCATATAATAAAATGACAATTCTTTACCGCATTTTAAGCTGTTAAAGTAATTGATAAATTCTTTTAAGTTGCCTCTATCCTTGTTCATAAGCTTAAGGATTTTCTCATTAGAATGTTCTGGAGCTATCCTTAAGGTATCATAAAGGTGATGTTCAGCAACCTCTTTGATATATCCTTTAGGTGCTAGATCGTATCTTATCCCGCTCCGGATATTAACTTTCTTTATGCCTGGAATAGTTCTCGCTTTTCTGAGAAGATTGATCAGCCGAGAATGACTTTTATCTAAAGACGGACAGTCAATACAATTAGTTTTACTACACTTATTGCAGTCCATACCGTACATGTTGGCACTCGGACCACCTAAATCATCAACGTTTCCTTTAAAGTGTTTATATCTGGCAAAGCCTTTTATTTCTCTTAGGATTGATTCCTCTGAACGGGAAACAATCTTGTCACCATGAATTGATTTTATGGCACAAAAACTACACCCGCCAAGACAACCTCTATGGGTAACAACACTAAATTCAAAACTTCTCAACCTTTTCATCGGTATTTCTCTCGTGAAAGGAAGTTCATAATATTCATCTAAATCTGCAGGAGTATATTTTGGACTTTGGTATTGTAAAACATACCTGTTTCCAGTTTTTTGAGCTAGATTATTATTTCCCAGCATCATTTGCATCTGGCAGAATTTTTCTTTGGATTCGATGACTTCTTCTTCGCTAGGAAGATCTTTGAAATCTTCTGGTAAAGTTCTGCTAACGATACAAGTTCCTTCAATTCCTTCTAAGTTTTTTCCGTTCTTGATTCTAGCGGCTGTTTCTAAAATTTGCTTCTCGCCGCAGCCATAGACCAACAAGTCTGCCCGTGAATCAAGCAGGATAGATTTCCTTAAGCGGTTCTGCCAATAATCATAATGTACAAATCTTCTCAGGGTTGCTTCCGTTCCACCGATAACTAAAGGGATATCCTTATAATTTTTCTTCAGCCAATTGCAATATACTGTTACGGCCCGGTCGGGAACTTCTTCGTCATAGTCACTATACTCATCTTCAGACCTTTTCTTTTTTAAAGGAGTATAATTCCTAACCATGGAATCTATCGCTCCAGAAGTTACGGCAAAGAAGAGTCTTGGTCGGCCTAAAACCTTAAGCTCATGTTCGGTGATTGGTTTTTCAATTACTCCCACCTTATAATGATTTTTTTCTAAGAGTCTTTTAAGTAAGGCCACACCGCATAAAGGGTGATCAAAGTAAACTTCTCCCATGACAAAGATGATGTCGTATTCCATTTTTAGACTAAATTTGTTCCTTATTTATAAGATTAGCTCTTGTTTTTGTCATCTAATTGTTACGAATAAATTACCTAGAAATTAACATACAAATTAAAATAAACTAAATATTTTAAATCCAGAATCTCTTTATCGTTGGATACCTATCGTTGGATATTTATTCCCAACGGCTTTACTAAGTCAACAAACAGGATCTTCAGCCAACCTAAGTAAGGTATCCTGATCAATCCTTTCCCCAGCAGCCTTTCTTCTCCAATCTCATCTTCTAAGATGGCTGGAAAGCTGTCACTGTTATGATCTCCTTTAGTTTGATAATAATACTTTCCGTCCGTATTCCATCCTTTGATAACCCGATGGATTATCGGCTGGGGCTTATTACCTTGAAAGATTAAGATATCGCCTACTGCAACATTGTCTGGTTTAGCTTTCCAAAGCAGGATTACGTCTCCTTTATTGAAACCGTTCTTAAAAGAAAATTTTTGAAATTGTTCTTTGGTTATTCCTCTTTGTTCATACCAATCTCCGCAATACTTCCAGTAATTATCAAATGATTCTTGATAATCAACTAAATTATTTCCACAGAGAGCGCCGTTATACAAGCTGTGCTCCATGCTTTCACTGACTACGGCAACTATAGGGTAACTTGTACCTAAAGCTAAACCAAGTAAAGGATAAACTACAAATTTGATTAAAACTATGGCTACAACTATGTTTAGTAACCAACTCCAGACAGAATCATCGTCCCAAAAAAACTTCCAGACTCTTTTAGCATGGGACTCAATTTTTTTTTTATCTGAACTCATGATATTTTAATATTAACTTATTTGTTTTTAAATGTAACGGATAAAGGGGCTGAAAGAATATAAACTAAATTAAACCCTTATTTTTTACTATAATAATGTTTGCCCCTCAAGATAAACTGTTTCTCTATCTTTTTAGGTGCAAAATATCTTTTAGTGAATTCCACAACTTTCTCTGGGCTGAACTTTTTACAGCTATACACATCTATGGAAATAAAGTTTTTCCTGGAAAGAGTATGGATAACGATAGAAGATTCTACTAAAGGAACCCAGCCGCTTAATCCGGCCTTATCAGGAAAAGATTTCCGGTCTGTTCTAAAAATAGTGGGCGGTTCCTGCTTTTTCATGTCAATGAAATCAACCATCTTGTCAAGATAACTGTAGCAATGGTCTAAGTCGCCACATACTTTTGGTTTACAATCATAACAATCTAGAAGCAGTTCATACCCAAAAACCTGTTCTGGAGCTTTCTTCTTAGCAGGACTACTTTTTTTAGTAATTTTCTTTTTTGTTGCCTTGACCATAAAAAAAAGATTATTT
>JAHJDB010000092.1 GCA_018812765.1 Nanobdellota archaeon | reverse complement strand
TTTATTTATAGTTTTATTTATAGTTTTATTTATAAGTTTATTTAGTGATAAAATAAATGATTATTTAAGGTTTTTGTTTAATACTTTTTTATACCCTCTCTACGATTATTTATTAGAAAAATCTTATAAAAAACCGACCAAAATAGACCAAAGCATGGATTTTTACGAAGAAATGATCACAGAACTGAAAAAAGAGAATCACCCTCTTAGAGAGCTGACCAAATTAAAAAGAGATCTGGCCATAAAACATAAATTAAATGTCATCCCTTCTAATATCGATGTCCTTCTGCATGCGAAGATTGAAGATCTACCGAGATTAAAAAAACAGCTGCTGACAAAGCCGGTAAGAACACTCTCAGGCGTTTCACCAGTAGCAATCATGACTGCTCCAGCTAATTGCCCTCACGGAAAATGCACTTTCTGTCCCGGAGGCGTTGGTTCACCTTGGGGAGATGTTCCTCAATCGTATTCTGGACATGAACCAGCCACGATGAGAGGGATGAGAAATAATTATGATCCTTATCTGCAAGTATTCAACCGGTTAGAACAGTATATTCTGCTGGGACATAACATAGACAAAATTGAAGTTATAGTGATGGGGGGGACATTTACAGCTACAGAAAAAGAATATCAAGAAGAATTTATAGGGGGAGTGTTCAAAGCCCTGAACGATTTTTCAGACTTGTTTTTTAAAGGAGAAGAATTTGATTATACTAAATTTAAACTATTTTTTGAATTGCCAGGGGATATCCAGGATAAAAAGAGAACAGAAAACATTCAAAAAAAACTATTAGAATTAAAGAATCGGGGTCAGACTAATTTAGAACAAGAACAAGAAAAGAACGAAAATTATAAAGTTAAATGTGTTGCTTTATGCATCGAGACGAAACCAGACTGGGGCCTGCTTAAACACGGTAATGAAATGTTAAGACAAGGCTGCACCAGAGTAGAGCTGGGCATCCAGTCAGTTTATGATGATGTCCTTAAACACGTGCATAGAGGACACACTTCAGAAGAATCTAAAAGGTCCGTCCAGATTTTAAGAGATTTAGGCTTCAAGATCAATTTTCATTATATGCCTGGCCTTCCTTTAACAGATTATGAAAGAGATCTAGCAGGGATGAAACGGCTATTTACAGATCCGGGATATCGGCCGGACATGATTAAACTATATCCCTGCATGGTTGCTGAAGGAACCGCTTTATATCATGAATTTAAAAGAGGAGAATTCACTCCGATGGGAACTGAAGAAGCGGCAAAAATCATCGTCGAATGGAAAAAGATTGTTCCTGAATATTGTAGAATACAAAGAGTTCAAAGAGATGTTCCCACCAAATATTGGGAAGCCGGAGTTGACAAGACCAATTTAAGACAATATGCTCAGAACGTTTCTGGATTTAAATGCAGGTGCATCCGCTGCAGGGAACCAAAAGGAAACAAAATCAATTGGGAAAAGATAGAGATTAAAGTTAATGAGTATGAAGCTTCCGGAGGAAAAGAATTTTTCATCTCTGCAGAAGATCCTGATCAAGACCTGATCGTCGGTTTTTGCAGATTAAGATTTCCCTCTGAATCTTTAAGAGAAGAGATCACTCCTACTAGCGCTTTAACCAGAGAGTTACATGTTTACGGAACTGCTACAGCTATCGGCGATGAAGGGCTAGTGCAGCATAGGGGTATTGGAAAAAGATTGATGGAAAAAGCAGAAAAAATCTCTAAACAAAACAATAAGGACAAGATGGTAGTAATCTCAGGGGTGGGAGTAAGAACATATTATGAAAAGATAGGCTACCGTAAAGAAGGGCCGTATATGGTCAAGGAGATTTAATTTTCTGATAAATACAAAAGAAGGTTTTCAATTATGAACTCAAAAGGTTAGAAACTTAGCAGTGGTGACAACCACAAGATTTATAAAGTGGCCTTATAAAAAACTTATATGAGTCAACCTTACAAAGTCACTGGTTTTTTAGGACACGGCTTTAGTGCTTCGGTATTCAGAGTAATGTTTAAAAGAAAAGAAGCAGCCATGAAAGTTCAGATAAAATTCCCCTTAGATTTTTCTGCCAACGCAAAAATGCGTTCTTGGAAAGAATACGATTTCTTGCAAAGGCTATGGGATGTTGAAAATGTTCCCAAACCGATTGGCTTACTTGAATCTATAGAAGGCAGCTATGAAAAATTGGGATTAAATGCCTGCGGCTTACCGATAGAAAAAGTTTTGCCTTACAACCTTTTTAGTGACAGAAGAATCTATTTTGATAGCGCTTTATTGCTAGAGTTAGTGGAGAATGATCTAGAGCTTAGGCCTATCAGCTTATTGAACTTTGGTCCGACTAAAGAACAGCTTCAGTATCCTTATCTGGATAAATTATTTGAAGATTTAGAACCTGCTGTCAAAAAAATCCATGATGCTGGAGTTTTATTACCGGAAGATTGCACTATCCTTGCTAAAGAAGGTCAACCCTACTTAGTGGATTTTGCTTCCGCTGCATATCTAGATAAAATACCCTTGCAGACGAGAGCAGACAGAATCCATTCAGATTTTGACTTGATCGAAAGAACCAGAAAAAAAATGAGAGAACCATGTTATACATCATAGGCCTTGGACTTGGCAACGAGAAAGATATCACAATCAAAGGATTAGAGACTATCCGGAACTGTGAGCTAATCTATTTAGAGAATTATACCTCCTTACTGCAATGTTCAGTTGAAGATCTGGAAAAACTTTATCACCAGAAAATAATTTTAGCTGATCGGGAAAGAACCGAACAAGGAGATGAAGCAATAATAGAAGAAGCAAGAACAAAAAATGTTGCTTTCTTAGTTATCGGAGATCCGTTCTCAGCAACTACCCACGTCGACCTTTTGAAGTTGGCTAAAGAGAAAGGCGTTCTTACAAAAATAATTCCTAACGCTTCCATCTTAACAGCAATCGGTCTTACCGGACTGCAACTATATAAATTCGGCAGAACAACTTCCATTCCTTTTATCGAAGATAATCCTCATCTGGAAACACCTTATAATGTCTTGGAAGAGAACCAAAAATCAGGGTTGCACACTCTTTTTTTACTGGACCTAAAGCCAGCCGAAGAAAAGTTCATGACTGTAAATGGAGCCTTAGAAATCCTGGAAGGAATAGAAGAAAAAAAGAAAAAGGATCTGATACACAAAAAAACTTTAGTAATCGGCTGTGCCAGATTGGGAAGTGAAAATCCGCTCATAAAAGCAGGACCCTTAGGGGTGGTCAAAGAATTTGATTTCGGCAGACCGCCTCATTGTTTAATCATTCCCGGGAAGCTGCACTTTGTCGAGGAAGAGATGCTAAAAATTTATGAGGGGGGAGAATAATTAGTGTCTCTGCTCAGCGGATAAAGCGATTCCATCATCTTGAACAAAGAAGGATTAAATTTTATCCAGAAATCTAATTTTCTGAGGTCTTCAAAATTCATTTTCAGGCGGCTGCCCATCATCGCGGCCATCTGTACTTTTTTCATGGTCTCTCCTGCTTCTACAACCGTCATCGCTTCTGAAGAAGTTTCTGAATCAAACCAGCGGAGAGAATAAGCCTCTGTTGATTCGTAAGCAGAAGCGACTGATTTGCTGGGGCCATAAAATAATTTCAGGTAATCTAATGAAGCAGACTTATAAAAATCTTCCATTAACTGAATCTGTTCAGGAGAATATTTTATATCCAATACATTTTGTTCTAAAACTATTTCAGTTAAGAGAGGATCCGGTTCTAATTCAAGTTCAATCTCAGTTTCAGGTTCAATTTCTTTTTCGGATTCTTCTGGTTCCAAACTTTTTTGAGCTTCAATCTCTGATCTTATTTCTTCCTTAATTTTATTTTCAGTTTCTGTTTTGTCGTTATTTTCGCGGTTTTGAGAAGTGTTATTTTTTCCTTTATTGTCCTCTTCTTTATTTTTAGAGGAGTCATTGGTAGTATCTTTATTTTTATCACTGATGATACTGGTCATAGCTTCCGCTGCAGATAAGAATTCCAGATAATATCCCAGTCCGTCATTAACCGTATTTTCTAAAATAAGCCAACACCGATGTTAAAAAGAATAAATTTTTATATAAAGATTATGGGTTTAAAGACCTGGTTTAGATGTATTCATTAATTAAGATTAATTGAGATTTATTAAAATTAAATCAAAAGTTATTAAAATTAGATTGAATTTTTTAAGATTGAATTGAAAAAAAAAACCGCAAGCGACGGAGAATTCTTTAGCTAAAGTTTAATCAAAAGCCGATCTAAAAACAGAATAATTGTACCCTTCCATTTCAGCTGCCAGCCTTATATGGCTATGCTCATCCATCCTGACTAAGTCAAAATCAAGAGGGTTTCTTTCATTGGGCATGCTGACTAACCTATAACTTAAACTGTCGTCATCTTCGATGATTATCTTTACATAACGTTTTGTTCTTGGGACTAATTTTTTATTGTCATCCAAATCATATTCATCACGCCAGCTTCCCGGATGGATGAATACTTTTCCTTTCTTCTCTTCAAGATATTTCTCATGCACATGGCCAAGGACATAAATCTTATGCTTAGACTTTCTTTTCTTTCTCTTGAATTTATCGATAATCTGGTCGACATCCCAATGGATTTTCTTTAGCCGACGATAAAATTCCCTCAACAGCTCTTTGGGATAAGTATAAGTCGGATCGTAACGATACTTAAAAGGATAATAAGCTAAACTTTTCAAGAGATAGAATAAAGATTGATAAGTTATCTTCTTGAACATCTTTCCATGATGAGCAAATAATTTCGGACGGGGAAAAATCCTTTCCATGAAAGGATGAACCTCTTTGGTCTGCATAAAGTTGCTGATCAGGCTAAAAGAGACCCAGGGAATATTAAGGACTTTTTCTCCATTATAAGTTAAAAAAGGATGCTTAGCACTCACTTTATTTAAGAAATCATATTGTTGTCCATGTTCAACGTAAACTTGATTATGTTTATATTTAAATCCGGGGAAATGCACTTGAGTGTTGTTGTTTAAGATCTTCTTAAGCTCCCTCTGTACTTTTTTATAGACCAAATCAGGATCGTGGTTGCCTAAGACAAAATAAAGATGCTTATCTTTTTTCTCTAAAAAATTCTTTAACGCCGTGAAAACAAGCTGATGCGCTTGATAGACCTGTTTCAGTTTCAAGAGAGAAATCTTCTCGGTGATATGGCGAGGATAAGTATTAGTTCCATTTACGATAACCGGACATTTAAGAAAATCAAAAGTATCACCGTTTAACACTAAATCCAGGGGATGTTCCCGATCCTTTAATTCCAGTATCATTTGAGAAAGAAGGTTATCACTGATGAAATCATCTGTAAAAGTTCCAGAACCCATCTCGATGTCTCCGAGAACGATGATTTCTTTTTTCATTTTATTTTTTTTTCAGCGGTTTATTTAAAGGAGTATTGACCTGGCCGGAATCTTCCCTTACCTTTTTTTAACTCTGCTTCAAAAAGGTTCAATAATCTCTTCCGGTTATCTAAAATATCGGGGTCGTCTGGACTTAATTCAAGAGCACGATCAAAATCGAGTAAAGATCCATTTAAATCTTTCAATTCGGATTTGACAAGACCTCTGTTAAAAAAAACCGTTGCATCATTCTGGTTTAATTCAAGCGCCTGATCATAATCAGATAAAGCTTCAAGAAGATTTCCCAAGCTGTAATTAATGACACCCCGGTTATTAAAAAAAGGAGATCTTTTCCCATCTAATTTTAGCGCTTTATCTAAATCAAATAAAGCTCCCTGGCAATTTTCCAACTTATACTTAGCTAAACTCCGGCTATTTAACACACAGGCGACAAGCGTGACTAAGTTCCCTCTCTCATATTCAGAGGAAAGATAATATCCAAATCCTTCTCTC
>JAHJDB010000091.1 GCA_018812765.1 Nanobdellota archaeon | reverse complement strand
TTTCTTCTTTTGGAGATTTTATCAAACATTATAATGAAGAAAGGCTCCACATGAGCCTTCATTATAAAACACCAAAAGAAGTTTGGGATGAACTGAAGCGGAAGTAGTTTCGTGACCGGAAGCAGTTTCGGGATAATAGAGCTTTTTTATATTATAAAAACATTTAAATAGGGTATTTCTTTTTTAAAATCAATATGAAAAAAGAGATGAAGGATAAAAGTAAACTGAAGGCTATTATTTTGACCGTGGCAAGTGTTCTTTTTGTATTATTTGTTTTGTTGCCATTAGTCTTTTCATTATTTGACAATAAAAGAACCGGTAACGTTGCTTTAATCCCTATCGAAGGTCTGATTACAGGAGGCGGGACAGATTACTTGGGTTCGCAAACCGTTTCTTCAAAGATTATCGTAAATTTCATAAAAGAAGCTGATGAGAATCCTTCAGTAAAAGTGATCTTATTAGAGATAAATTCTCCAGGGGGTTCAGCAGTAGCTTCAGACGAGATCGCTTCAACTGTCAAAAAAACAAAAAAACCGACCGTGGCATTGATTAGGGAAGTGGGTGCTTCCGGCGGTTATTGGGTGGCTTCTGCTACAGATTACGTTATCGCAAATAGGATGTCCATAACTGGAAGTATCGGCGTGATCTCATCTTATCTTGAATTTAGCGGGCTGATGGATCAATATGGGGTTGGATATGAAAGATTGGTAGCTGGTAATCTTAAAGATATGGGGACTCCTTATAAGAAATTGGCAGATAACGAAAAAGAAGTTTTGCAAAGTAAGCTAGATAAGATTCATGAATTCTTTATAGAAGAGATCTCTAAAAATAGAAAACTTGAGATTTCGAAAGTAAAAGAAATTTCAACGGGAGAATTCTTTTTAGGCGTTGAAGCGTATAACCTTGGCTTGGTAGATGGATTAGGCGACAGGGATACTACAGAAGAATTTATTAAAAGTAGTTACGGGCTTGAAAAAGTTCATTATGCAGTCTATGAACAAGAAAAAGGCTTATTTGATCTTTTTGGAAATGTGCTTTCAAAAGTGTCATTCAAGATTGGAGAAGGGTTTGCTTCTTTTCTAACTAAGAAAAGTAATAGCCCCTTGTTAATGTGAAGTTAAAGTTAAATTAAATTAAGTTAAATTAAAGTTAATTTAAAATGATGTTAAAAAAGTAGTGGTTAATGAAATGAAAGCTGGAAGATGGTTGTTTTCATTGGTTTTGATCTTATTAGTAATTTCTCTGATTTCTGTAGCTTATGCTGCTGACATCGATCCAAAAGTTACTGAAGCTTTTGAGAATGGAGATAAGGAAGTTTCTGTTGTTGTTATCTTAAAAGATGATGTTAAAAATAATCCTTCTAACTTAGAAGAAAAATCAAAAGAGATTGAAAAAACACAAAATGAAGTTTTGGAAAATTTAAAAGTAAAAGAGAGTGAAGATAATGAGGAAAATAGTACAGAAGGTAAAAAGATATTAGAAAATGAAAAGAGTATACAATCAGAAGAAAGTATTTTGTTAGAAGACTTAGAGGATGATTATGATCTTGAATTAAAGCATAAATTTTCCACAGTTAACGGATTTAGTGCAAAGGTTACAGAGAAAGGGATAGAGAACTTAAAGAATGATCCTAATGTTGATACTATAATTGTGAATGGAATTTTTAACACTTTCTTAACTGGAAGTACTTCACAGATCGGAGCAAATACCGTCTGGAACTTGTCTGTGAATGGTTATGGTCTTACAGGAACCGGACAGACTGTTTGTGTTCTAGATACAGGAATAGATACGGATCATAGCGCTTTTGCCGGCAGGATACTTGCTCAACATTGTTATTGTTCTGTCAGTGATCTAGGCTCTGGAGGTTGTTGTCCGGATACTACGGTTGAAGATGATAGTTCAGAAGATGATAATGGGCATGGAACTCACGTATCGGGAATTGTTGCTGGTAATCATAGCACTTACAGAGGGGTAGCTCCTGGTGCAGGTATTGTTGTAGTAAAGATCTGTAACTCAGCCGGAAGTTGTAACACTGATGATGCTATTTTGGGATTAGAATGGTGTATCAACAACGCAGACACTTACAATATTTCAGTTATCAGCATGAGTCTTGGAGGGGGCGGTCCTTACAACAGTTATTGTAACGATGTTTCTCAATCTTTTGGTTTAGCACCAGTAATAAACAATGCCGTGAAACAGAATATTAGCGTAATCATTGCAGCAGGAAACAATGGTTTTACAAATGGAATCAGCAGTCCGGCTTGTGTAGAAAATGCTACTCCTGTTGGTGCAGTCAATTCAGGGGATAGTATAACTTATAATCGTGGTCTGTTGCTGAAACTTCTTGCTCCAGGAGTATCGATAACTGCTCCTTACCATAATGGTGGTACAGCAACGATGTCTGGAACATCGATGGCAACCCCTCATGTTTCTGGAACAGCATTATTGTTACAGCAATTCAACAGATTACAGAATAGTGTTTCTTTAACTCCTTTACAAGTTGAACAAGCCTTGAATAACACTGGAAAGATGATCAATGATTCTGGCTCAGGCTTAATATTCCAAAGAGTAAATATTTACTCTGCAATCCTTTCTATAGATGACGTCTTGCCTTCTATTAGTTTTGTTTCTCCAACTCCTTCTAACGGTTCTCTTTTAAACAGTACTCAGATTTGGATAAATATCACTTCTAGCGAAACTTTACAGAATGCTACTTTAGAATGGAGCGGAGTCAATGAGAGTATGCTGGGAAGCGGAACTAATTTTTATGTTCAAAAAAATCTCAGCAGTGGAAATTATTCTTTTAGAGTTTACGGAACCGATTTTGCTAATAATACCAATGTTACAACTTTAGTTGAGTTTGTGGTTAATGGGGTTCCAAACATTATAATCAATGTACCATCAAACAATAATTTTTACAATAATGATTTCTATCTTAATGTGACTGTCAATGACGACAATGGCTTGTCGTATTCTTCTTATAATCTGACTAATTCTTCGGGAGATGTTATCATGAGTAATGTAAATAATAACATTTCTGGCACTAATTTAACTTGGAACGATTTTATTAATATTTCAAATAGTACTTTTATTGATGGCAATTATACTTTAACCATCTTTGCTAACGATACTTTTGCTGAATATGAGAGTAGTTCTTTCTTATTTACGGTTGATAAAACTGCCCCCTTAATCTTTGCCGTAAATAGAACCCCGGGAATAGTTTATCATAATAGTGTCGTTTTATTTCAAATAAATGTAACTGACAATTATCTTAACGCTTCTGCAATCTATCTGGAATCAAATTTTTCTGGAACAAATACTAATTATACTCTGTCTTTAGAATCGGGAAATAGGTATAACTTTACAGTTACAGGAACGACTAACCTTACAAATGGAAATAACATCTCTTATCGATTTTATGCTCTTGATAACGTAGGAAATGTAAACTCGACAGACATCTTTAGTTTTATCGTCCAGAATAGGGTTCCTACAGCAGTTACAGTTTTTAGTCCTGCAAATGGCACGGTGGTTGAACTTAGAAGTGCTGTTCAATTTACCAGTTCGGCAACAGATCCAGACGATGATAGCTTAACTTATCGCTGGAACTTTAATGATGGAACTTCTATAATCACCTCACAAAACACTTCTCACATCTTTAACACGACAGGGACTTATGTGGTCATACTTAATGTTTCGGACTCTTACGATAGTAATTTCACTAATATCACTTTAATAGTTAACGACACCACTGTTCCAACAATCTCTGCAAGTTTCTCTTCAGAGACTCATTTGGAAAGGGATGGAGGAAGTATGATCTTGAGTGTTACTGCTTCAGATCTGTCTGGAATATTTAATTTAAGTACTTTATTTAATGGTTCACAATTGCCTCTCACTTCTTCTTACTGTAGTGCTCTTAATAGGACTGCTAGAAGATGCATCTGGAATATCTCTTTTGAAGCTTCTGATGTGGGAACTTATAATTTTATTGTTAACGCTACTGATAACTCCAGTAATAAATTAATCAATTCAACGAACCATTCTTTACAGTTTACTTCTTGTTTTGACGGTCTAGAAAATGGAGACGAAACAGATACAGATTGTGGCGGATCTTGTAGTGCTTGTTCAAACAGCAGTTCTTCTAGTTCTTCATCGAGTTCTTCGGGAGGAGGAGGAGGGGGAAGTAGTTCTTCATCTTCAAATAATAACACTATCACTACGGCTGCAATAGCAGATACTGTTGACGATGTAACTTCTGGAACCGGTTCTGGAAGCAGTAATAGTGGAGTTAATGAAAATAATGAAAATAAAGTTTTAGAAGACGCTAGCCTTGAAGAAGCTGAGAAAGAAAATTCTGAATTTTCACAAAAGTTAAGCGTTTTAAAGAGCGGATCTTCAGTAGTTAATATTGATAAATCAAATCTCCCCATAAAAAAGATGACCTTAAAAGTTAATGCTGATAAAGAAATAACGGTTAGTTTAAGTTCTTTGTCAGAAAAACCAGCAGAAGTTAGTGAAGTGAAAGGTGTTTACAAATATCTTAAGATTGATGCCGGTTTAACAGAAAAAGAGATTGATGAAATTACAGTCGAGTTTGAAGTTTCTAAAGAGTGGCTGTTTACAAATAAATATTCTGAGAATTCTATCAGCTTTGATACTTTTGAAGATGGGAAATGGAAAAAAATTAAAACTAGATTAATAGATTCTGGTACTACTGGTGCTACTTATTCTTATGAAGCTAAAATAAAACATTTTTCTTATTTTGCAATCTCGGCAGGAGTAGAACAGAAGGGTGTTTTTAATAGTGTTACAGGTTGGATTTCTGCTTTAATGCCTTCAGAAGTCACTTCTGGATTTTGGATGCTGATAGGGTTAATCACTTTTATTGCAGTCCTTTCGGTGCTTTACTTGTTGATCTCAAGGGATTAATTTTAATAATTATAGTTTGTTTGTTTTGTTTTTGTCTGCTTATTCATTCTAAATAATTCTTGATTATTATTGATACAACAGAAACATTTATAAAAAGCCCCTAAATCTGAACATCAGATGAAAAGAAGTTCACGACGTTGGAAAAAGAAAGGCCAGATGCGCTGGAAATGGCAACGTAAAAAGATGAAGAAGGCTAAGCGTAGAAGAAAGATTCAGGCTAGTTAGAGCTTTTTCTATAATTCTTTTGCTTATATTTATTCTATTTTTACAAAAATTTTTGTGTCGACGGAATAGATTAAATGTAATTCTTTTGATTTCGGAAAACATACCCCTTCGCTTGCGACGGGATACGTTTTTCGGACATTTAAACAATATTTAGATTAAACTATTTTAGAATTATAAGCTGAAGTTTTTTGTTAAGCTTTTTATTAAGCTTTTTATTAAGCTTTTTATTAAGTTTTTTATTAAGTTTTTTATTAAGTTTTTTATTAAGCTTATTCAATCTTCAATGATTCAAACCAAGTATACTTCAATAGATTTTCAGAGAGTCGGTCGATATCTTTTTTCTCTCCTTCAATTAAAAAATGTATTGATAGCCTGTTATTTTTTTGTCTAGTTCAAACTCCATAACTTTTTTTTAAAAGATTAATTTTCTTTTTAACTTCTGAGATTGCAACAATCTTATTAGTATTAATAGTCAGTTTTTGTTGATAAGATCCAATTCCTCTTCTTTTTTAATTTTTTAAATTTTCAAATTTTGTATTACGCTGTTTTTAACCCGACTTTTTTTTTGAAAAAGAATTTTTTCTATATTTTTACGACAAAAAAAATCTTAATGACCAAAATTTCACCACAATCTTTATAAACTAACCCAATTCCTAAGCAAAAGTAGAATGTGTGCTCAATTAAACTTGAGTATGAACGAGGTGATCCAAGGAAACTTGGACGACAAATGCAAAAATTCCAATTAAAGTCAGCTAAAAGACCAATAAGGATGTAAAAATTTCTAGTTCCCGTTGATCCTGCGGGAGATTGCTGCTATAGGAGTTCGACTAAGCCATGCAAGTCAGAGGGTCTCTTCGGAGGCACAGGCTGAATGCTCAGTAACACGTCAATAATCTGCCCTTAAGTTTGGGATAACCATGGGAAACTGTGGCTAAAACCGGATAGATAATGGATACTGGAATGTTCTATTATTGAAAGGTAACGCTTAAGGATGAGTTGGCGGCTGATTAGGCTGATGGTAGTGTAAAGGACTACCATACCTTTGATCAGTACGGGCCGTGAGAGCGGTAGCCCGGAGAAGGGTACTGAGACACTGACCCTAGCCCTACGGGGTGCAGCAGGCGCGAAACCTTTACAATGTACGTAAGTGCGATAAGGGGACTCCTAGTGCTCATGCAATGCATGGGCTTTTGCTAAGTGTAAATAGCTTGGCGAATAAGTGGTGGGTAAGACGGGTGCCAGCCGCCGCGGTAACACCTGCGCCACGAGTGGCAATCATAATTATTGGGCCTAAAGCGTTCGTAGCCGGATTGATAAGTCTTGGGTGAAATCGTTGCGCTTAACAAAACGACGTGCTTGAGATACTGTTAATCTAGGAACCGGGAGGTGTTAGGGGTATTTCTGAGGGAGCGGTAAAATGCTATAATCTCAGGAGGACCACCTGTGGCGAAGGCGCCTAACGAGAACGGGTTCGACGGTGAGGAACGAAAGCTAGGGGAGCAATCCGGATTAGATACCCGAGTAGTCCTAGCTGTAAACGCTGTGTACTAGATGTAGCATAATCTATAAGGTTATGCTGTATCGGAGCGAAGGCGTTAAGTACACCGCCTGGGAAGTACGGTCGCAAGGCTGAAACTTAAAGGAATTGGCGGGAGAGCACCACAAGGGGTGCGGCGTGCGGTTTAATCTAACTCTACGCAGAGAATCTCACCAG
>JAHJDB010000090.1 GCA_018812765.1 Nanobdellota archaeon | reverse complement strand
TATTTTAAGTATAACATAATCTTTATAAATAGTTATATTATACTTTACTTGATGTATAAAAAGAGGTTTTGGATAGATATTAGTATTAAGGATACTATTTTAAATAATTTGTCCGGTAAATTTAAACCATCTTGTGGAAATAAGAACATTTCTAAAAAAGCTCAAGTTACAGTTTTCATCATCTTGGGCATCCTGCTGCTGCTGGCTTTAGCTTTAGTAGTTTTAGTCAAACAAGAAGTTGTAATTTTCAAGCCGGAAGAAATCATCCCTACCGAAAAAGGCAAGGTAGAGAATTTTATCACTACTTGCTTAGATAGTGTAGGAAATGAGGCTTTAAACTTAATTGGTTTACAATCTGGATATATTGAAGTTCCAGAAAGTATCTCTCAAGATGGAACAATACACTTGAGGATTTCTCCGGACTTAATCGTTCCTTATTGGGCTTATGGGACGACCGTAGCAATTGTTCCTTTAGAAGAAATCAAATTAAAGATAGATCAGTATATTGAAGAGAACATCAGAGGATGCTTATTTGATATGGAAGCTTTTCAAGAATCTTATGATTTAATGGAAAAAAGTGTTCCTACTGCAAATACGGAAATTGTTGAAAGTAAAGTCATCTTTAATCTTCATTGGGATATTGAAATAAAAGATAAGGCTGGTAAAGTAGTGACTGAAGTCATTAATCATATTGCTGAATCTCCGGTAAAACTAAAACATGTCTATGAAACGGCTAAAAGAATTATCGAAGCGGAAATGGATTCTTTAAAACTAGAAGATATTACTCAAGATCTGATTGCCTTAGAACATCCTGATGTTCCGGTCGCAGGAGTGGAATTGAGTTGTTCAAAAAAAACGTGGGACGTTAACAAAGTTGAAGATACTTTGATGGAATTACTGCGGATAAATATCCGGGAACTTAAGATCAGGGGAACAGACTATGTTGAATTTCCAGAAGAGTTGACTTATTATCAGAACCATTATATCTGGAATGTGGGAGAAGAGTTTAATTATCCGGATGTTAGTACTGATTTTAATTTTGACAGCACTTATCCCCATACTTTTGCAGTCACTCCTTTATCTGGAAATAAGATGACCAGTTCACAGTTAGGAGGCTCTGATCTTTTGTCTTTCTTATGTATTCAAACTTGGAAATTTACTTACGACTTAGTTTATCCGGTAATGGTAAAAGTAAGTGATGAAACTACTGGTTATACCTTTAATGTTGCTTTTACTGTTCACTTAGTAAGAAATACCCCGGGTAGAAGTTCTGCTGTAGCCAGGCCTTCTTATTTTTTATCTCTCGATAATGGAGAGGATTTTTGTGCTGTTAGAGAGGTTCCTATGACTGTTTTTACTTATGGTCTGGTGGAGAATGAAGAAACGGGCATCTATAATCGTGTTCCTTTAGAAAATGTTAACACCAGTTTTACTTGCTTGAAGTATAAGTGTGAGATGGGCCAGACTGAATATGATTTTGCGGGCATGGGTGATGTAGCAGCATATAAGATGAATTTTCCTTATTGTGTAGGTGGAATTTTGAGAGGCCAAAGATCAGGTTATAAGGAAAGTTGGAGCAGAGTAGTAACCACCCCAGATAAAGAAGTGGAACTTAATCTTGTTCCGGTATTAAATTTTCCTGCTAGTAAGATAAAAGTGTTTAAGCATGAATTTAAGGATACTGGAAATGTAGGAAAAGCAGCTGAATTAGACTCAAAGGAAACAGTGATGATAAATTTGATAGCCAGAAAAAAAGATGATTTACCTAATGTTCCTTATCATGATGTCAATGTAGTGAAATCTGGCCTGGTAGATCCAAAAGTGTTAGAGGAAGAAAAGCTGGAATTTTTAGCCGGAACGGATTTTACTTATGAATTAACAGTTAATGTGATGGATGAAGAAAATTTTATCGGCGGATATAAAGGAAATTGGACTGTTTCAGGGGATGAGTTAAGTAATGCAGAAGAAATCATTTTTCATGTAGCAAGCAGAGAAGGAGAGACTGGTGAGCAGATGTTTGAACTGATGCTGAAGTTAGATGAGTTTAGCAAGAGTGTTCCTTTGCCCGAAGTTAGGAGATGAATAAAAGAGGTATTAAATTATGAAAAAAGCAAAAAATAACAAAATAAACAGGAATAAGATTAAGATAGGTTTTTTAGTGAGTCTAATAGCTCTTCTTTTATGGTTTATAGGAATTACTTTTTTAAGCATGCCAGGAGCAGATTATGAATCTCTTACTTTGTATAATGAAGGGATAAGAGGAGGTTTTATTGAAGGATATAATTGTGATGCATCTGTAGAAGGAGGAATCTGTTATCCGGAACTGGCAAATTTAGACGATAATCCTGAACTTTCAGAGTCAGAAGCAATGTTGAATAAAGCCTTAAACCTTTACAATAATAGATTTTCTGATTTGTATCTGTATGCAAATATCTCTTTTTGGACAATATTGATTTTAGGAGTGATTGTAGGTTTAAATTTAGTTTTAGATTTGAGGGCTAAAAAATAAAGGATTAAAAAAAGTTTAAAAAAAGTGAAGATGAATAAAAAAATGATGATGTTAAGGGTGATGGTTTTATTAGTCTTAGTCATCATGCTAAATATACCAATCGTCAGTGCTTTAGAGCTTTCTAATGTTAGGGCAGTAGAGATCACTGACAATTCTGCACTTATCAGATGGGAAACAGATGAACCTGCAGACAGTTTCTTAAGTTATGGTGAAGATAATAAAAGTCAAACTACTAAAGGAGATGCTAGCGAAGTCACTAGCCATGAAATTGCAGTTACTGATTTAAAACCAGAAACAACTTACAGCTATAGCATAAAAAGTGCCGGTAAGATTGAAGATAATTCCGGCAATCTTTATTCATTTACAACGCCCGTCCCTGATAAAATTCCCCCTGAATTAGTTGTAGAACTGCCTTCAGCTATACAAGGGAATAAACTTACTGTTTCTGGAAAAACAGAAATTGGTGCTACAGTAAAACTTTATCTGGATGGTTTAGTGGTAAGCACAACTCAAGCAATCTCTTCTTTACCAGTGGTGCAAGAAGTATTACAAAGGGTGGATCTTCCAATAGTTCAAAGTGTAGAAAATAATCTTGAAGAAGGAAATCTGACTGAGAATGTTGTTGAAGAAAATCAACCAGTAGTAGGGGCAGCTATCAGTCAAGCAATTGAACCGACTGGAAAGTTTGTCTTTTCTGATATCACTTTAAAGAATAATCAAGATAATCTAGTCAAAATTGTAGCTTTAGACAAGGCCGGAAATAACGTTTCTGTGGAAGGAAAAGTTTTTGCTGATACCAGTAAGCCGAAGTTGCAGTTAGAAAAAATACCTGAATTTATCGGTGCAAATAGTTTTGAGTTGAAAGGAACAATCTCTGAACAAGCTTCTTATGAAATAATCGTGAACAATAAATCTGAGAAGAAAGGAGAAGGAATTTCTATCAAAGAGACAATCAGGTTAGTGGAAGGAGAGAACAAGATTACAATTGTATTAACTGATGCAGCAGGTTGGGAAAGTCTACAAGAATTTACCATCTCTTCGGATACCAGAGTTCCAACAGTAAAATTTGAATTTTCAAAGGGACAAGAATTTTATCAGGGAAGAGCAAGATCAGATATCAACGGTGAGACTGAACCAGGAGCAGAAGTTTATCTTTATGTTTATAGGCCCATAGGTTATGAATTTAATCCTAAATTTGATAAGGCCTGGGAGAAAGTCACTGCTGACAGCAACGGAGCATTTAATTTTGAAGATGTAAATTTGGAAAGATTGGATGTTTCTTTTGAAAAACTTGCCCCGAAAGAAATTCCTTCAGAGTTATTGCAAGAAACAATCCTCTCGATGGAACAGATACAAGCTGCTCAAAAAGGGACTTATTATGTTTACGTTATTGCTGAAGATAAAAGCGGCAAGACTGGTTTTGCCAAAAAAATTGCTACTGTAAATACTTGTTTCTCGGCAGATTCTGATTTCCAAGTGGAATCTTTAGCGCAGTTTCAAGCTCCGCTAAGGCTTAATCCTACATTATTAGACAGTGGAAGAGAAGAAGTTACGGCCGTATTCCAACTAAAATATAAAGGTCCAGGAACAGCTAAAGAAGGAGAAGAGCCTTTCCAGATCCAGAATGTGCAATTTGAAAAAGCCTGTACTCCCGGCATGCTTAAAGATGAGAGTACTCAGCTGGGATGCAATCTTTTCCCTAACCAACCGAGGAAAACTCCCAGTGCTGATAAGACGGCTTACTATTTAACTGCTAAACTTAATAGCGCTGATAAGTTCAGTGAGAATAAGGAAGATTTCTGGAATGAGTTCAAGAAAAGACAAATAGTTTTTCCTCTTAAAATGACCATTTCTTATCGGGAAAATCTTGGGAACGGCCAGATGGGGGAAACGAAAACTCAAGTGGTCTGTTCTGATCTAAGTTATTTTGTAGATATTCCTGTTGATAGCAAAGACATGCTTCCTGATTTTATTGCAAATGAAGGTCTTCAAGGGATAGAATGGACTATTGACAAGATTGATTTGATCTTACCTTACTTAGAAAAAGCGATCTTGGTAGTAGGGATTGCTTGGGTTAGTTCATTCTTGGGAAGGTTAGCTACAAGATATCTGCGTTTAGTCACTTCTAAACTTGAGATTTATTTTACTAAGACTAAGCCGGCCGATGAACAATGTCCGGCTGATCAGCAAAGATATTATCTTGAAAGCACCATCAAAGACTGGAAAGAATTGCAAAGTAGTAATTCTGAGTTTGCTAAGACAATCGGTTCTTTAAGAAGTGACTGGGAAGACGAAGAGAAATCGTTAGATAAACTTTGTCCGATGACCGCTAATCTCTGGAAAGCAGAAGCGGTTCTGGATCAGATTTATAGGTGGAGCGGAGACAGGTTCTTATGCCGGGCTGTTCCAGCGGGATGGACTTCTACGAAAGAGAAAGATGAAGTTGATACAGTCATCATGAAACAAAACCAATGTACAGCCTCTAGTAGAGGAGTGCCCTTGCAAGAGATTGAGAATTGTGAAGAGAAGATCAAAGAAAATACTAATGTGGCTAGCGTCAGTCCAAAAGCAGCCAGCTTGATCAATAAAGGTTCTTTTACCTGTTATCAAAATGGAAATTTCTTGTACACCGTCAAACCTCAGGATGTAGATTCAGTCTATGCTCAGGACGGAAGAGTCATGCAGTTAGAGTTAGTGCATGATTTTGGTTTAAGTCTACAGCAGGCAGATTTGTATGCCGGTGCAGGAAATTTGTTAGCGTATAAGCCTTACAATGCTGACCAATTCATAATCGCTCAGGATAAATCTTGTCAAGCAGCTTGTCAGAACCAAAGGATGCCGGGGTATAGAGCAGATACCGCAAACGGAATCACTAATGCAAATAGCAAAGGAGCTAGTGGGCGTTATGGCTGTTTCAGGGAAGCAGTAGATTCTAAGTCTGGTGAAGATATTTTGATAAATGATGGGGGTGCTCAGCTAGGCACGAACCAATTTTCTGCCGGCTATACTAATGATTGTTTCATTGATGTTAAAGTAGGTGGAAACAATACAGTTGTACAGAAAGGAGAGACAGAGCTTACTCCCGGAGCAACAGGTTTATTACAATGTGTCTGTACTTTAGACAAAGAGAAGGAAAGGATCGTTCAAGCCAGAACAGCTCTAAAAGAAACAGAAGATGGAGTAGCAGAAAGTTGGATCTATCGTCAAGATCAGATCTATAAGGATTCCAAGAATCGTTTTGGAACCTATTATCCGGAATGGCGTTATTATGCCGGAAGAGATTTCTCTTCTGCATTTGGAGCAGATTACCTAATCGATTATTTCCGTGAAGAAAAACAAGCCGCAAAAGTAAGCCCCAACACACAGTTCTTAGGTGCTTATCAGACCTTGTGTCTTTCACAGATTAGAGCTCAAATTGTCACTTTGAGAAGTATATTAGAAGGATTGCGTAATTGTATTGAGCAAGCTAAGATTACTGGGTTGAGGGATGCAGGGATATGTAAGACCATTTTCACTCAACAAGTCTGCGGATTGATCTATAAAGCGATATCTTATTTCTTTACCAGCTGCAGCCCTTATAGTGTCAGTGATTCCAGTAAAGAAGCCTTGGGTGGAGTAGGAGCGATATCGGAAGCAACTTTTGGCTCTATCGGTGAAGCGATGGATTCTTCTATCGCAGATGTCAAAAGTGATTATGGCAACGCTAAAATCAATGACTATTTTGCTACTGGTTCACAAGGCTTTACTCAATCTTTATGTATGGCTGCCTTCGGTTATGATTGGCCTTTAGGTACAGATTTCCTTTTGGATGCGGCTTATTCTGTTCCAAGTAAAAGCACGGTACATGTTTTCCCTGCAAACAGAGAATTATCTACTTTTGATCCTACGACCGGAAATGCCATCTATAATTATGAAGTGGGAGCGATGATCCTTCCTGGATGCAATATCCAGAGCTATAACATTTATTTGAAATGCGTCGGTCCTGAAGATAGGAATAATCCTGGCGTGCAATGCGGAAAGCAAGGTTGTGATTGTTTGAATGTACAACAGCCTAGTTCGGCTTTAGAGTCAGAAAAAATCACTTATCTTGAGGGTGGAAGAAGTTTCAGTAGCTTAAAGCAGAACACATTTTTCACTCCTCCGATTCCTTCACCGCAAAAAGTGAACAAAAAGTATCGTTATGATCACGTTGTTGTTGAACTGAATTTACAATCTACAGATAAAGGAAATGAAGACAAATGTTTTGATGAAGGCTATCAAAATGGGAAGTTCTATTTTCCTATAGTAGATATCTCTCCGCCAGGAGCAGGAGTATGTCAGGTCAATCCCTTGACAGGAGAATATTTCTGTCCGGAATTTGTCAAGCTTTTTGGGGGGGGAGAAGGAGCTTATCTACAAGATCCGTTCGTAAGTTGTTATGATAAGAATGATCAGTCGTGGGGAAGCTGTGATAAGCCTAACTTGTTCACGAAGGGAGATCAGATCAAAGTCCGGGCTAATGCTTTTGTCGATGGAAATAAAAAATATTGTATTAAGTTAAGCACTTCCGGAACAGGACAATCTCAAGATGTGCAAGTACAGCAGCTTCCAGTAGGATTACCAGGAACATATCCAGTAGAATTTCCTTCTTTAGGAACAGTAGAACCTTCTTTGTTTACTGGAGCTGCAACGACGATGGTATTGTCAAGCGGAGAAAAAGGCTGTGAATCAAGCGTCAAATTTTCCGGCTCAAGCACTAGCTCATATACTCTTACTTTTAATTATCAATTTTTAGGTTCAGACAGTTATAGAGTTTTCTTGCCGCAGGGAGTATCTGTAAGCAGTCAAGGTTATGGTGTCAATGGAGCTACCTTGACTAAAGACGGCCGGGACACTTTAACTTCTGCTGAAATCAGAGCGGCTCAATTCACTTACCAGGGTTTCCAGTTTAGTAATGTTGTCGGAGCTCCACAAGGTGGAACTCAGTGTACTTATCAGATCAGGCCGGCTGCCGGAACAGGATATAAGAGTAATGAAAAGACAATCTATGCTACAGCAGAATTATTGCTGCCTGATGCGGCCGGAAATTGTTACAACTCTGAAGCATTAGTCAAGACGGCTGTAGGAAAAGCTAAATGGCAGCAACCGATCAGGTTACAGTTAGATCCTATTGTTTCACAGGTAGCTTCTCAGATGCACCAAGCTTTCATCAAGAAAAGTTATCCTTCAGTAACATCAACGGCAAAAGGGATTATCGGAAGAGAGATATCCGATATTGAAGATGCGGTGGCAATCTATTATTTAGTCGCTGCTGAAATTTCAGAAGCACAGCAGAAGAATGTGGACTGGAAAATTGCTTTAAAGAATGACATTTGTCATCAGATCAAATTGTTTAAAACCAGGGACACAGAAGTCGGAAGAATATTAAATCCTTATCCGGCAGAAGTGGTCAATAGTGCAGAATATCAAAAGATTGCCACTTATCTGAACGAGATTGAAGCTCAGGCGCAGTGCGGGATCATTATTTAGAACAGGTAGAGACAAGAGAAGAAGAGAAAAGAGTTAAGAGTTAAGAGTTAGGAAAGATGGATAAAAGAGGAAGGATTGCTACGGAAATTTTAGTGTTCATGATCTTAGTGGTAGCGGTCAGCGCAGTGATCTTTTTTTTAGTAAGCATAGGAGCAATTAAAGTCAAGGAAAATGTTCCTACTCAGCCAATCTTGAATACTGAATTTTTACCTGGTTCAAGATCTGGATATTTAGCACTGAAAACTTTTGAGTTTTGTGATTTTGTAGGTTCTAATTTTGAATGTGAAGAAACAAAAAATGAATTTAGACGTGCAGAAAATGTTTACGTCCGTTTTTTGGTGGAAAGCAGTACTTATAACAGAGATGTCGCTTTAATCAGGAATTATCAGATCTTAAATCCTCTGGGAGAAGTTGTTTTTGAAGCTGACCAAAAAAATAATTATTTTTTTGAGATTACTAGCAATAAACAATCAGAACCTGTCGTCTTTGCTGATTATTTTGTCATGGATGATGATGCCCAATTGGGAGAATATACTTTAAAAGTAATTATAGAAAATCCTCTATTGGATAAGAAAGTCATGGCCAACAAAAAGTTTATGGTGGTCGAATAGATTTGCAAATGGGAAAAAGAAAAAAATTAATGGTGGTAACTTTCATTTTAGGAATTTTATTAGTCAGTAGTGTGCTAGCTATTAGTTTAGGTACGATCGGTGCAACTAGTGGCAGTTCTGGGTGTGAAAATAAAAGAATCGGATTGGTGGGGGCTTCTAATACTTGGGATACAAATCCTGATGGTTCTGCTTTGGGTCCCTCTTGGCGTAACGTTAATATCATTCAAGAGATGTGTCCAGGTTCTACAGTTTTTTTAAATGCTAAAGGAGGCACTTGGCCGGGAACACAAGTTTCTTTACTCCAAGCTGTATTATTGAATGATAATCTTGATTATGTTATTATAGATCCTTCTGCAAATGGTCAGCAGGATTCTTCTGGTATAACTCCCCAACAATATAAAGATGCGGTAATCAACCTAGCTAAGATAGTTAAGGATAAAAATAAGAATATTAAAGTCATTATGCTGACCAATACACCTACAAAAGGCAATCCTTCTGATTATGGTTCTCCAACAACAATACAAAGGATTAAAGATTTCAACGCTGATCTTTTAAATAATAAATTAGGGGTTCCTAATTTAATCGATTTTGCTGTTGCTACTTATTCAGCTATCGAAAATCCAACAGGAAGTGATGCTTGTGGAAAATATTGTGCTTCTAATGGGGGGGGTTTAGGTGATGGAATTCATTTTGGCCCTTCTGGAAGAAGAGTGGTAATAAAAACAATCGTTGATACAGTTTTCAAGAAGATTTCAACACCTGTTTTATCTTCAACTTCTACAGGCCCGGTAGGAAGTAATGTTCAATCTTCAGGAGTCAGCTGTTTAAATTTACAAAGATGTAATGAAATTGATGAAGTTTGGAGATTGAGTTTAGGAATTTTTATCAGAGGAGTGACGGAGATATGGGATCCTTTAGTCTTGCCTCCTAAATGGAGAGAGTTTCAGCAGACTCAGCCAGGAGTTACGGTCACGCCAGGAATCCCAAGTGTGGGTTTAGCTACAGGACCTTGTTCTCAAGGGATGTCAAATATAGAGGGAAAATATTGTATTGATAAATGGGAAGCCACAATCTATAATAAAAATAATCCTTCACAACAGGCTTCCGTTTATTATCCCGCAAAAACTTCTCAAGCAAATTCTCTTTATAATCTTTGGAGTAATGGTTGGAAAGGAACCCTTCCTCCAAATTCTGCATATCAACAAATGCCTGAAAGAGGTCCAGAAGCACAGCAAGGTTTCGAACCATTAGCTGTTTCTCAACCTAATGTGATACCAAATATGTATGTAACTAAAGAGATTGCTGAACAAGCTTGTCTGAACGCTGGAAAAAGGTTATGTACAGAGAGTGAATGGGTGCAAGCATGTAAAGGTTCTTCATCAACTCAATATCCGTATGGGGGGACTTATGTTGATGGGAAATGTAACACTAATCAGGCTGGGAAGTATCCCCCGGGTGTTGTTGGTTGGACTAATGTTATTCCAACAAACCAATTTGATCCTGGCGATCCGAGAAATGGGAAAGCGGCAGTTGACATAAGTGGAGTTAGACAGACTGGTTCTTTTTCAGGATGTACAAATAGTTATGGTGTTTATGATATGGTCGGAAATCTTGCAGAAGCGGTATCCACTCCTTCTTCAAGTGGTAATGCTTTGTTTAAAGGGTCTGCTTTTATGCGTAGTGGTAATAATCTTAATTGTAATGATAATATTGGGGCTCATGCTCCGACATATACCGATTATTCTTTTGGATTTAGATGTTGTTCAGATGTTGGTCAACAGGCAAGTATTCCAAGTTCTGCACCAATTGTTGGCGCTAGTTATAACTCAGCAGCTAAAAAACTGTATAACGACCTTTTAACTAAAACTAATAATCTTAATTTAGTTAAGGCAGTAGTAGCTAATTCAGTTGCAGAATCACAAGTTAATCCAACAGCTGCAGGTGACTGTGGAAGTTATGGAGAAAAAAATAATGGGTTAGAAATACTTGGTAAAGGAAAGTGTTGTTCATTTGGTCTTTGGCAATACAATATCTGTGGAGGGATGGGAACCGGTTTTTTACAGGCCTACGGAAATCCTTCTACTTCTGAAGGAAAATTTGCTGTATTGAATGATTATCAAAAACAAATTGATTATATGTTTACTGTTTTACAGCAGCAATATTCTTCAAAAATTAATGAGCAAATGTCTGTTGATGAGTGGGTAGCGTGGTTTGTTGTGAATATTGAAAGACCGGCAAATCAGGCAACACAAATAAAGACGAGACAGAAGATTGCCAGTGATCTTCAAGCCCAGGGAGTGTTTAATACGGGTTCTGCTAGCCAATCTTCTGTTCAAACATCTACTCAAACATCTTCTAGTGATATAAAACAACAGCTTAAGAATGTTGCAGAAGCAGAATATATTAAATGGGGAAAAGGAACAAAGAAAGAGTCTGACTCAGACATGATTCCAGTAGTTCAAAATTATTTTTCTGTAGCAGGATGCGCAGGATTAAGTCCAACAATAGATCCTTGGTCAGCAGCATTTGTTTCTTACGTTGCTAAAGAAGCAGGAGTAACCGATTTTCCCGTCAGCTGTTTGCATACGGCTTATTTCAGGAGCATTAAAGATAATCCCGGTACTTGCAAGGCTTATCCCATGAGCGAAAAAAGTAAGGTTCAAGCCGGTGATATAGTCTGCGCTTGTAGAGTAACAGGCAGTGAGACTGACTGCTCAATTGATTTTAATGATGTAAAAGGATTCAGCCATTGTGATATTGTTGTAAATAATCTAGGAGGAGGAAAGGTTGAGGTTATCGGCGGGAATGTTAACAATAATGTTGAAAAAAGAGAAAGAGACCTTAACGTAGATGATGTGGGCAGGAGATGGTATGGGTTCTTGTCTTGTGGTTAAGGAGTTTAGAATCAAATTTAGAATTAAATAAAAATGTCAAAAATAACCAAGATAAAGGCTCGAGAGATCCTGGACAGTAGAGGCAATCCGACAATAGAGGTAGATGTTACTACTGAAAATACTAGTGCTGTTGCTGCCGTTCCTTCCGGCGCTTCTACCGGAAAACATGAAGCTTTAGAATTAAGAGATGGAACTAAAAGATACGGTGGCAAAGGGGTCCTGAAAGCAGTAAGAAACGTCAATAGAAAAATTTCTGTTTTGTTAAAAGGAATGAATTGTTCTGAACAAAAAAAGATTGATGAGCTAATGATCAAAAAAGATAATACTGATAATAAAGGCAGGTTTGGCGCTAATGCCCTCTTGGGAGTAAGCTTAGCTTGTGCAAGAGCTACCGCTTTAGAGAAAAGAAAACATCTGTTTGAATATTTACACGAACTGTCTGGGGTTGATAAAAAGATCTCCTTGCCACGGCCTTTCTTTAACGTGATTAACGGCGGAAAACATGCCGGCAACAGATTACCTTTCCAAGAGTTTATGATCGCTCCTAAAGCAAAAACTTTTTCTGAAGCTTTAAGGATGGGAAGCGAAGTGTATCACGCTCTTAAAGGAGTGATCGAAAAAAAATATGGGAAGGAAGCGACTAATGTTGGCGATGAGGGCGGCTTTGCTCCTCCAGTCAAGAAAGCTGAGGAAGCTCTTGATCTGTTAAAGACGGCTGTCAAGAAAGCAGGCTATTCGGGAAAAGTTGAATTTGCTATGGACTGTGCAGCTTCAGAATTTTATAAAGAAGGTTATTATCATCTGCATAAAAAAATGAATAAAAAAAGTCTATTAGAGTATTACCTTCATCTGATCAAGAGATATCCTCTCTTCTCTATTGAAGATCCGTTTGAACAAGAAGATTTTCTTAGTTTTGCAGAGTTAAGAAAGAAAAGTAAGATCCAGATTGTGGGAGACGATCTAACCGTAACAAACATCGAAAGGATCGAAGAAGCAGTGAAAGAAAAAAGCTGTAATTGTTTATTGCTAAAAGTAAATCAGATTGGAACACTTAGTGAAGCTTTAGATGCGGTGAAATTAGCGTATCGGAACGGCTGGAAAGTGATGGTCAGTCATAGGAGTGGAGAAACTGAAGATACTTTCATCGCTGATTTGGCTGTCGGTATCGGCTGCGGGATGATCAAAGCAGGGGCTCCTTGCCGAGGAGAAAGAATATCTAAATATAATCGCTTATTAAGGATAGAAGAATTCTGGAACGATAATAATAACGGATTTAAAAATAATAAGGCATAACTTTTTTAAGATCCTCTTTTTATAGGTACCGTAATGGGTGAAGAAAAATTACTGGAGCTCTGTAAAGATAATTACGGCAATTCACTTTTGCCTACCTTTAGGTTGGTGCTGTTGTTTTCAAAAAAGATCTTTTCAGATAAAAAACGTCTTGCTGGGGATACTGTCTTTGACCATAATGTTCGAGTGGGCATAATCTTGGCTGAAAATAAGGTCTCTCCGGAGATCTTACAGGCCGGACTTTTGCACGGAGCTTTACAATTTTGTTCTGAGAAGGAGATAAGCGACAATTTTGGAAAAGAAGTCCTGGAATTGATCAAAGAGGTCGATGAAATTAAGCAGATCAAATCAAAGAATAAACAATTAGAAGCAGAAGCGCTAAAAAAGATTTTATTGACTACCCTTAAAGATGTAAGGGTTATATTTATAAAACTGGCTAATAAGTTAGACAATCTCAGAAGCATCAGCGTTCTTCCTCTTGAAGATCAGAAAAAGATTGCTCTGGAAATTTTAGAAGTTTATGCTCCTCTTGCCGGCAGTCTTGGCCTTGAAAGAATAAAAAATCCTTTAGAAGATTTTTCTTTAAGCGTCTTGAAGCCACAGAAGTATAAAGAGATTATTAATTTTCTGGAAGAGTCGCGTGAAGAGAGAGAAGAGTTCATAGCTAAAGTAGTCTCTATCATCAAAGAGATCTCTGAAGGGAAAGTTGAAATTTTAAAGATCAAAGGAAGGCCGAAGCACATCTATAGTATTTATAAAAAAATAGTCGATAGAAAAGTTCCCCTGGATGAACAGTATGATCTTTCTGGAGTAAGGGTAATCGTTAAAGAAGTTAAGGATTGTTATACTCTATTAGGATTACTGCATGAAAAATTTACGCCTATTGAAGGAAGACTTAAAGATTATATTGCTAACCCTAAATCTAATTTTTATCGTTCGATTCATACAGGATTAAAGCTGCCTGACGGGAAAGTCTTGGAAGTACAGATCAGGACCGCTGAAATGGATGAGTTTGCGGAAGAAGGGCTGGCTGCTCATTGGCGTTATAAAGGGATAAAATCAGACCAATTTTTTGAAAAGAAGATATCTTGGTTAAAAGAAGTTTTAGAATTACAGAAAGGCGAGAACAAAGAATTTTTGGAATTGGCAAAGGTTGATGTTTTTGGAGACAAGATCTATTGTTATACGCCTAAAGGAGATGTTAAAGAACTTCCGAAGGGCTCTTGTCTGCTTGATTTTGCTTTTTTGATCCATGAAGAAGTCGGGAGCAAAGCAGTTGCAGGAAGAGTTAATGGTAATTTTGTTCCCCTGAAACAAGAACTTTCTTTAGGTGATGTTGTTGAAGTGATCACTAACAAGAACCAAAGGCCCAGAAGAAGCTGGATAAAGATCGTTAAGTCAACCAGAGCCAAACAGAAAATCCGTAAATCTTTGCGGATGCATGAAAAATTACCGGCTTTACATTATTATAGTCTTAAGCCGGCTGTAAAAGAAGAACAAGGTGTTTTGGTCGAATCTTCAGAATTTCCTAAGGCCATTTGTGGGCTGGCCAAATGCTGCAAAGCTCTTCCGGGAGAAGAGATTGTCGGTTTAGTCACTAAGAGAAGAATCATTTCGGTACATAAAGAAGATTGCCGGGCAGCGCTTAAAGAAGAAAGCAGATGGATTTCGGTGAACTGGAAACAGACCTTTAATCAGAAGATCAGGTTTTTTGTTATCATGGGAGAAAGAAGCGGTCTGTTGGCAGATCTTTT
>JAHJDB010000089.1 GCA_018812765.1 Nanobdellota archaeon | reverse complement strand
TTAAAGAGCATGAAATTAGAATGAAAAGGATATTATGAATATATTTGAACTCATTAGAGTTAAACTAGAAGATGTGAAAGTCCATCTTGGAGTCCATTCAAAAATGAGGGGGAGAGCATTTAAAAGTGGGGGGCCAGCAGAAAATCAAATAGCTATTTTCCCTGGAAAAGTCTAACGAGAATAGTGAATTTTTTAAAGGATATACCTTGTTAGCCGCCACTTTTAAATGCTCTCCAATCTGCTTATGCAAATTTTGTAATGTCTTATAGACAGGCAGGTATTTAAGCCCTGTGCGACACGAGGCTGTCTAAATGATTGCTATGCTTAACTAACACTTATGACATAGCCTGTTATACCACTAACAGTAGCCTACACAGGAGTATAAGATGAGTAATCAATTTATACGAAGCTTTGTGGACAATGCAATTTTACCTGCCAGCATCAAGGCGGGTAAAGTGCCAGGCTGGATGATATGAGCAACATATGTGAACTGTTGATAAACGTCGTCAAATACAAAAAGCCAAAGATGCTGACAGGCTTTAGCCAAAAGGCAAGCGGTAAGTTGTTTCTGTTGGGCTTGGAAACACGTGGTTACCAATCCGCCGGCGAATAGACAGGCTCTAAGTCATTCTTTGTCATTCAGATGGAACGTGGTAAGCCCGTATTTTCCCTGCACAGGAAGGTTGACCGCAAGGAAAACTGAAGAGAATGCGGGTATGGGATGTCAGAAAAAGCGAATGGTAATTTGTAATGAGTTACATAAGGATTGAAATATTATCCTGTCCGAAAGGGAGCAGACTTCTGACCGGTCTTTCATAGCGAGATAGTTTGTAGAACTTTTAAAGAAGGGAAAGCAAATGAGCGTGAAAATAACGTGTGCGCCCGGAAATCATACGGATAAATGGCATAACATAGATTGGAAACGTGCCCACCGTAAGGTTAAAAAGCTACAGGTGCGTATCGCTAAAGCGACAAAGGAAGGTAAATTTAACAAAGTAAAATCATTACAATGGATACTTACCCATTCATATTCGGCAAAAGTTATAGCAGTTAAACGAGTAACTGAAAATCGAGGTAAATCAACACCAGGAGTAGATGGAATTACGTGGTCTACTCCAGAAATGAAGATAACAGCAGCTAAAAAATTAAAAAGAAGGGGATACCGCTCTCTACCGCTACGTAGAATATATATTCCAAAAAAAAATGGAAAAAAGAGAGCGTTGCATATTCCTACTATGAAAGACAGGGCACAGCAAGCTTTATATTTACAGGCTTTAGAACCGGTATCAGAGACACTGGCAGATAATAATTCCTATGGCTTCAGAAAAGAAAGAAGCACTGCTGATGCTATAGAACAGTGCTTTAAGAATCTGTGCAGAAAATCTTCCCCTGAATGGGTACTGGAAGCTGATATTGTCGGATGCTTTGATAATATAAATCAGGAATGGTTGCTAAAGAATATTCCAACAGATAAGGAAATATTAAAGAAATGGCTGAAAGCAGGATACATTGAGAACGGTAAACTGTTTTCAACAGAGGAAGGAACGCCTCAGGGTGGGAATATTTCGCCAACATTGGCAAATATGACCTTAGATGGTTTAGAGAAGGAATTAAAGGAAAAGTTTCCCTGTAGAAGCGGAAAGAAGGTTAATTTGGTCAGGTATGCGGATGATTTTATCGTTACCGGAAAATCGGAGAACATATTAAAAGAAGAAGTGAAACCATTAATAGTAAACTTCTTGAAGGAAAGAGGCCTGGAATTGTCTTCGGAAAAGACCAGGATAACTCATATAGAAAATGGCTTTGATTTTCTTGGCCAAAATGTTCGCAAATATAAAGGAAAACTAATCATAAAACCATCAAAAGAGAATTTAAAGGCAATAATGAAGAAGATAAGAAAGATTATAGCCGGACATAAAACAGTAAAACAATCCTGCCTAATCCAAATCTTAAATCCCCTTATCAGAGGGTGGAGTAACTATCATTCCGGAGTAGTTGCCAAAAATGCGTACAGTAAATTAGACCATTTTATATGGGAAAAGCTTTGGCAATGGAGCTGTAGAAGGCATCCTAAGAAAGGCAAGAGGTGGATAAAAAGAAAATACTTCAAACAAATAGGAAGTAGGGACTGGGTATTTGAAGCTAAGACGGGAGAAACTCTCATCAAGGCATCAGATACAAAAATTATCCGTCATATAAAGATTAAAGGTGATTATAATCCTTTTGACCCAAAATGGGAAGAATACTCTGAAAAAAGGTTCTGCAAACTTCAGATGAAACATATTAAACACAGAAAACGTCTTCTGAATGTCTGGAAAGCTCAAAATGGTAAATGTCCTTGTTGTGAAGAGAGAATAACTGCTGAAAGTGGATGGAACTTGCATCATATTGTAAAACGGATAAGTGGAGGAACGGAAAATTTATCTAACCTGAAGTTATTACATCCAAACTGTCATAGACAACTGCATTATAGATGTAATATCGCTGGCTCTCAGATGAGGGTTTAGAAAGGCTTGAGCCGAATGCTGGGAAACTAGCACGTTCGGTTCTTAGGGGAGGAGGAATTAGCAATAATTCCTCCTTACCCGACACCCCTCGAAAAGTCCAATAGGATTTCTAAAAAACTCCAAAGTTTTTATTTAGCCCTCCTTAGTTTATGTTTTTTCATCCAACGATGCAAGTTACTTTCTGTTGTACCATAACGTTTTGCTATAAATTTTTGAGTTGAACCATTTTTCAGCAATGCCTCGATTTCAGGCCGAAATTTATCTAATTTGCTTTTCCCAGCCCCTTTAGGTCTTCCTAATTTAAAGCCTGCTTGTTTTTTTGCTCTTAAAGCTTCTTTAGTTCTTTGACTAATTAAATCTCTTTCAATTTCGGAAGCCATTGAAAACACCATAGCAACTATTTTAGATTGAATTGAACTATCAAGTTTCCAACTGCCTTTTACAGAGTATATATTAATTTCTTTTTTTAAAGCAATAGATAGAATTTCTACACACTCCAGCATAGAACGTCCTAAGCGAGATAATTCACTTATGAGAAGATTATCTCCTTTTTGTAATTCATCTAAAATCTCTGCTATTTTTCGCCTTTTCCAATGTACTCTTCCAGAAACTTTTTCTTCTACCCAGTATACTTTTCCTAAATTATTATCATTGGCAAGAAGTATTATATCTGCTTTATTTTTTCTTAAATCCTGTCCGAGTGTAGATACCCTGAGATATCCAATAGTTTTCATTATTTTAACCTCAATTCTCTAAAAAGGCATTTTTTATAGAAGTAATATAATAATTCCGATCT
>JAHJDB010000088.1 GCA_018812765.1 Nanobdellota archaeon | reverse complement strand
GAAAATGTTCAATCTCATTAGTGTAATTATTCTTATGGCCGATAACGATGTTCTTGATTCTTGCCTCTACCTGCTTTTGATCAGCCTCAGAAATCTCCTGATCCTTAAGTTTCTTCAATCCTTCTGCTAACTGTACTTTTATCTCTTTAATCTGTCTAAGATATTCCTTCAGATAAAGGTTAAAACTGATCTTGCCGGCTTGTTTTTTAAGCCAATCTTCCAATTCTTCCGGTTTGAGCTCTTCAGGCAGAGGGAGTGGTTCTTTTTGGAATATTTTTTTAAAAAAGCTTAACATACTTTCTTTTTAGGGTGCTTTTATTTAAAACTTGTTTTCTTTTTTAGAAATTTAAAATTTAAGTGTAAATAACATCTTCGTTTCTTTTTGAATACCTGTAAACAAAAACAAGATTTATATACTATTAAAGTTTACTTAAAAGCAGGAGAGAAATAACATGGCTAAGAGATTTAAAAATAAAAAAAGATATACTCATTATTTTTATGTTCTTTCTGTTTTCTTTGTAATTATTTGTTTGATAGGGATAGCTTATTTTGCTCAAAAAAAAACATTAACTGATAATTTTGCTGGGGAAGTAACAAGAACTCCAAGCCTATTCAAAATATCAAATACAGAGATTCAAAAAACAATGTATTCAGTTGAAGATTTTCAACTAGAACAAAAAATAAAGTTAGTTGTAAAAGAAAGCCTTTCTTTCAGAAGAGGAGTTGCAGACTGGACATGCCAAGCGGTCTGTTCATTAAAAAAACCCTCTGCTTTAAAAAACCCTACTGACTGTATCTCAGTTATAACTGTAACTCCTATTGGAATAAGTCCTAACAATAATATTGCGGTATACACTTCTGATGAAATAGTAAAGACAGACGAATATCAACTAGGTCCAATATGTGAATGGGTTGTTGATCAGGGATCGGAAAGAAATACTCTTTGTATATGTATCTGATTTTTCTCTATTGTCCCGAAACTGCTACACAACACGAAACTACTACAACACTCTTTAGTTCGTCCCACACTTCTTTAGGCGTTTTATAATAAAAACTCATCTGGGTGTCCCAACCATATTGTTTGAATTTGTCAATTATTTTGTACACGGTTCTGTTATTAATGTTCTGCGATAGAACAATTTTAGAAATATCTATCTTTGTATTATAGCGTTTGATTATCCAAACGCGTTTCTTAAGGGTAAGCTTATACATAATATATTACCAAGAAATTTATGTCGTACCCTTAAAATGTGATAACACAAGAGATGAATTGGACAGAAAGAATTAAATATTATAAAGTTTTTATTACCTTAAAAATGGCGAAGAAGAAATCTAAAAAATTAATTAGTAAAGAAAGAGTTTTTTACATTGGTTTAACTGCCTTTGTTGCTGTTTTTGTTATTGTCATTTTGATAATCGCTTACAAACCTTCTAGTGAGTCTTTGGCTGGTGAAGCTGGTAGTAGAGGATTTTTTGTTAGTCCAACAGAAGTTCTTTGTCCACCTTATTTAGATGCCGCAAATAATTTTGATAAAGTAAAACTACCTGAAGGATATGAGTATGGGCAATTTGAGTTGGTAGGAGGAACATGTTCTCCTGATTGGCAATTAACTTGTCTATATAGTGAATATATATACACTTATCCTAGTTATACTTCAGTTGATAAAACTTTAAATGATAAAAAAAATGTAGTAGTTATTACGCGTAATTTAAATCTAAAAGATGGTTTAAATAAATGCGAAAAAATCACCAAACAATACCAGCCGGATGTCTTCTTAGGATGTAAATGTGTACCAAAATGATTAATAAAAGTATCTGAATGTTAGTTAAGGATAATAATTTTGTATATGGTTTCTTTGAACTAAGATTTGGAAGACATAAATATCATTATGCTTAATTTATGTCTGTTATTATATCTTACTTCTTCGCTATATGATTTCTACAGCAATCTTTATAAAACACATTTAAATACTAATGCTGATGAAGAAACTTAACAAACAAATAGGCAGTAAAAGAGACAGCATCGTCATTACGGCAGCCCTGCCTTACGCTAACGGACCAATCCATATCGGCCACCTGCTGGAGTACATCCAGGCAGATGTCTATTCCAGATTTCTGAAATTATTAAACAAAGATGCTCTTTACATCTGCGCTTCAGATATGCACGGCACGCCCATAGAAGTTAACGCTAAAAAAGCCGGGGTTAAACCAGAACAATTCGTAGAAAAATTCTGGAAAGAACACCAAGAAGATTTCAAATCATTCCTGATCAAGTTTGATAATTATTACAAGACCCATTCGCCAGAAAACAAGGAGCTGGCGGAACTGTTTTTTAACACTCTTAAGAAAAAAGACTTAATCTATACTAAAGAAGTGGATGTCATCTACTGCGAAAACTGTAAAAGGCCCTTGCCCGACAGGTATGTGAGAGGAACCTGTCCTCTTTGCGGAGAAGCAAATCAATATGGAGATATCTGTGAAGGCTGCGGTTCAGTACTGAAAGGAACCGATCTTCTAAACCCCAAATGTGCCGAATGTAAAAAAACTCCCATCATCAAAAAAAGCAAGCATTATTTTTTTAAGTTAAGCCAATTTGCGCCAAAATTAAAGAAATGGCTAAATTCTAAAAGTTCTGACATCCAGCCGGAATTAAAGAACTGGCTTGCCGATTGGTTGAAAAAAGGACTGGAAGACTGGTGCATCTCCCGAGACGGGCCTTATTTTGGATTTGAAATCCCTGACAGCAAGAAAGAATGCGGTGAAGTCAAATATTTCTATGTCTGGCTTGATGCTCCGATTGGTTATATCTCATCTACTAAAAATTACTGCCATAAGAAAAAATCATCCTGGGAAAGATATTGGAAAGAAGGAGAAGTAAGACACTTTATCGGAAAAGATATCTCTTACTTCCATTATCTGTTCTGGCCGGCGATGCTGATGGCTATGGATATCCCCGTACCTAAATTAACCGT
>JAHJDB010000087.1 GCA_018812765.1 Nanobdellota archaeon | reverse complement strand
TTTTCTAACAGCTTTTTGGCAAGAGTGGTTTTACCGACTCCAGAAGCGCCGGTAAAAGTGATTATTTTTGGGTAAGTCATCTTTAAAGTTAAAAATTGTTTATTTATATGATTATCTGTTTTAGAGTAAACAAAAAAATGAAACTTTTATAAATTGCTAACTTTCTTGAATCAAACATGAAAACTACAACAAAAACTACAACAAAAACATTGGATCAATTAAATAAAGCAATCAAAACAATAGAAGTAGTAAAAGAAATTAATATCAGTGGAATCCTTGGAGAATTGGAAAAGATTTTAGAACCGGACAATCTTTCTTCTTCACCTTCTTCTTCGGAAGATCAGCTTTTCAATGCAGTTGCTGAATATGTTAAAGGGCAAAAAGAACTTCTTAGAGGAAGAAAAACAACTGATAATAGAACGGGGGCATTATATCATTTTTATAGCATCAGAAGACCTTATTTTTAGTTATTTTTCTTCTTCTTCTCCCTTCCCTCTTTTTTCTTCTTTTAGTTGATTTTTTTAAGAAAAAACAGTAGTTGCTTTTTTTTGTTGGGGTTTCAGGGAGTTACATTTTCACAACCCTTTTAAAATAGTTCTAAAGAGAAAGAACCCATGCTTACTAAAAAAGAACTTAGAAGACAAATTTTCCATACTTTGTTAGGTGTGATAGTGATTTTGCTTATTTCTATTGGAATTCTCAGTCCTTTATCTATCTTTTTAATCATCTTGGTCGGAATGATGATCAGTATGATCTCTAAGCGGATAAAGATACCTTTCGTCAGCTTTTTTCTGAAACATTTTGAAAGAGAGGAAGCGATGAAAAAATTTCCGGGAAAAGGAGTAATCTTCTTTTTTGTTGGTGTTTTGCTATCATTGCAATTGTTTGAAAAAGATATAGCTCTTGCATCCATAATGGTGCTTTCCTTGGGAGACTCAGTAAGCCACCTGATCGGAAAATCTTTCGGTCGGATCAAGAACATCTTTAACGGCGATGGGAAAAAATTATTGGAAGGCACTCTTGCTGGAACTTTGGCTGGATTCTTCGGTGCCTTAGTTTTTGTTCCTTTCCCTGAAGCTTTCTTAGGGGCTTTTGGAGCGATGATCGTGGAAGTAGTGAAGATAGATTTCAATGATCTCACCTTAGATGATAATTTAGTCGTACCTTTAGTTGCTGGAACAATAATGTTTCTGTTGAGAACATATCTTTAGATGTTTTCCGTCGATCCGTCTCAGCTCTTCAGCATCTCTTCGATTAAATTGTAACAGCTTTTTCCAATCAAACCACCGTGGCCGACTTCTTTAACACAAATGTTAATTATATTTTTTCTAGAAGGAAGGAGGCTGCTGCTTGCCGGAATGACCGCTTCATCGTAAGGGCTATACAGAGAATAAAACTGGACTTTTTCTGGAAATTCGATTTCTCTTAGTTTTTGAAGATATCTGCTTTCTGGAACCATGTCTTTTGCACCAGACACAAAATAATTCAGGTAAGCTAGATATGTTCCTTGGAAAGGAGCCCCTAAAGAAATTGCTTTATCAACTTTTTCCGGGAACTTTTTTGCTAAGATACAGGCAACCAGACCTCCTTCGCTATGGCCTACTAAGTTTACTTTATTCCCTACCTTCTGGCAGACTTGATCCAGATGTTGTTCTACTTCTAATTCGATCCGTTCTAAACTTTTCCAGAAAGCGTAATCTTCACAAGAGACGTTATGATTTTTACTTTTTAGATAATCAGCCAGGCCTCTCATGGAAGGAGCGCCAACAAGATAACCGTGTAATAAGATTACTGTAGGCAAAGATAAATCGTAATCAATATTTTCCTGATCACTAAGAACAGATAAACCCTGGTTCCATAAAATATCTTTTACGATAGCCAATTCTGAGATTATTGCTTTAGCTAAAGACACCTTAAAAGTATTCTTTTAGATTTTATAATTGTTTTTATTTAAGAGATGATGGGTACTTAAGCTGGCCTTTTTTTCAATAAGCCAGAAATAAGTAATTTTGTGGCATCATTAATATCTTTGGTTATGTTAAGTCTTTGCTTCCAATTAATATCTGTTATTTTTACAGCTAAGGCTCGTAATACT
>JAHJDB010000086.1 GCA_018812765.1 Nanobdellota archaeon | reverse complement strand
ATAGTATCATCAATGCGGTCTTCAGTGGTCATTTCTTTCTCAAAACTAGTCAAATTAACTTGCATATGATGTGTATATCTCGTGAGAATATAAATTTATCGTCGAGAAATCGTAAAAGGCCAGAACAATGACCCCTCATCAAAGTTGAGGCTAATATGAAACCCTAACCGTCTGGGTCATGTTTGTCATCGTTTATCGCAGATAAACATGACTTGACCAGACGGAAGATACCCTGTTCCTATACAAAGTATAGGGTTATGGTCCTTGTAATAGTATAGGGTTTCATATCAACCTAAAGTTGATTATTTATGTCCTTTCTCTAAGATCTTTTTCAGGGATTCAGAAATGATCTTTCCAGAAGCCTTACCGGCCAGTTTTTTCATGCACAAGCCCATCAAAGCGCCCATCGGAGCCTTAGGATTAGCTGTAATAATCTCAACGATAGTCTTATGCAACTCCTCTGTAGAAAGAGAAGCATACTTGTTTATGTTAAAATTTCCTTTGATCATATCAATCAAGACATCTAAGATAATATCCTTATGAATCTTATCTTCATTTAAATATTTGAATAATTCTCTAAAATTATAGTCATTCAATTTGTCTGGATCTTCATGATAATTTCTTTTGATTTCCAGCTGGGTTGAACTTAAGGTTTCGGCGATAAAAGCCGGTTTTATGTTCGGATACTTCTGCACCAGCTCTTCAAAAAGCATCACTTTATCAGATCTGGCGATGAATTGAGCCAGATCCTTGCTTAGACCAAAATCATGCTGAAATCTTTCTATTTTTTGCTCTAACAGTTCGGGAAGCTCTATCCCTTTTAGTTCCGGCCTGACTAAAGGCACATCTGTCTCTGGATACATCCTTGCTGCTCCCGGCATGGGCCTCATAAAGCTGGTAGTACCGTCAGGGTTAGCTTTTCTTACTTCGCTAGGGATTCCTTTAAACAGTTCTTCAGCCCGTTCATGGACAGCTTTTAAGGCCAGGATAGCTTTATTTTCTTTATCAGCAACAAGAACAAAAGCATCTTCTTTAGAACATTTTAATTCTTTTTTTATGCTCTTGACTTCTTCTGCCGTGATGCCATAATTAGGCAGCTCATCTGAATGGAATATTCCTCCTACTCCGGCTTTTATCTTTGCCCGTCCGGAAAATTCTGTCCCTAAGCGATAATTCGGCTGTAATTCCCGTCCTAGAAATCCTGAGAAATGATTTAACTTTAATCCCAGGATTTTTCCATCGTTGCCTAAAGTTTTTTTGATGATGGCAGAACCAGAATCTTTTAACAGGGAAGTTAAATCAAAAATTTTGCGGTCTAACTTGCTCTTCTTCAATTCTTTCTTGATCTTCAGCAATTCTTGCTGTCTTTTTACTTCTAATTCAACATAAGCAGGAAGTATCCTTAAATCCTGGGCGCCTTTGATTTCTATCCTGGTTCCGCCTTTGATTGAAACGTTGATATCCTGCCTGATCGTTCCTAAACCTCGTTTTACGCCGGATAGGCTGCGCAGGAGCATCCCTAACTTCTTGGCCGTCTCTTGACATTGTTCCGGACTTTTAATGTCCGGCTCTGTTCCAATCTCTATCAAAGGAATACCTAGTCGATCTAAAGAGTAAACTTTCTCATCGCCTTTTTCTGAGATTATCTTACAAGCATCTTCTTCTAAAGAGATATTGCTAAGCCTGACCACTCCTTCAGAAGTTTCAACTTTTCCCCCTCTAGCAATCAAAGCAGTTCTTTGAAATCCGGAAGTATTGCTTCCGTCTACAACTGTCTTTCTCATTACTTGGATTATAGGGGAGACAGCAGCCTTGACTATCTTTGAGAATTGCAAGGAAGTGTATAAAGCGTCTTTATTGATTTCGTGGGGTGGTTCTGAATCGGTTTCAACTAGACAAGTAGTTTCATAATAACCTTGATAGACAAAAGTCTTGTCTCTTAATTGTTCTTGTTTAGCCGCTACATCTATTTCTCCGCTTTCCCCGGCAGTTGCTCTTAATTTCCTTCTGATCTCAAAATCGGGCTTATCATCTCTTAATAAGGTAGGACAGCTGCAGAACAATTTTCGGCCTTCTAATTGCTGATGGATCTCTATACCACATTTTAATCTTAATTTCTGATTGGGCATGTGATATGAAAAAGAAAGCTTGTTTAAAAAAGCTGCGTTTTTTTAATTGTTAAGCTAAGTAAGTTAACCTTGTTATCTTTTAGCGATATGGTTAAAAGAAAAATCTTCTTAAATGTTTTGTCATGATTATGAAGCTAACATGAAAAAAGTTTATAATCAAGGTAATAAAAATACCTTCCAAGTATGAAAAAAAACATGCTTAGAGTGATGGACGAACTGAAGATTGATTCAGGAATCAGGGGGTTGATCAGACAGCTCTGGAAACATTGCTATGTAACCACGGATTGTTGTGAAGGGCACGGCCAGGAAGGATATGTTCTTTACAAAGGAAATAGCGGAGATGGCTGGTTTGAGAAAGAAGCTGCTTCGTTAGGATTTTATGAATTTCCTGAATCAGATTGTTGTGATAAGATCGCTGAAAAATTTCCCCAGTATAAAGTCTGTAAATGCGGCCGGGGAATTAACGGCTATAAATTTTATCTTAAAGAGTAAGGTCTTCTTCTGATCTTGATCCAATCGTCCATCAATTGTTCAATATTTTTAGCAGCAGTTGGATTAATTTTATCTGGTGTGACAACTTTTACTGGAATAGTTTGTTGAAAAGAAGTTATATATTTGGTACTCAGAAATCCTTCTAGCATAACTAAATCGTTTATGGAATTATTTTTGGTACCGTAAAGACAAGGAATCACTTTTCTAATATCTCGATGTTGTTTTAGTAACTGTGTGGAAGAATTATTTTGTGTAAACTTATCAAAAGCATTTTCTCCAGTAATAACTGTGTTACTGTACCAATTAAAATCATTTCCTAAACCTGCTAATAGAATTCCTAATTTGTTCTGTTTAGTATCATCATAAAATTGCCATAAGGTTTGCATAGTGTTATAAGTTAAAAATAGTTTCATCTCTAAACATCATCTCTTTTGATTTTTAGAATGATTGTTTAATTGTTTAATTATTAAAGATTATTGAACTGAATCATAACTCTTCAAAAACTTTTCTAATCTTGAAGAACCAAAAACATAAATATGATTCCCTTCTAATTCTCCTACCTTAGAATAATTATCTGGAAAGATTCCTCCTCCATCATAAATTATAACTTTAGGATGTGCAGAACTTTCAGACCATCTAAAACCATTCCCTACAAGAGCACTCTTAAAACCTTGTAATTCAAGGAAACGGATTCCTTCTTGAACATCTGGATTCCACATTTGATATATTTTGCCGCTTAATTCCATGATTCTTCTTAATTTTTAATAAAAGGATTATTTATATCCTTTATTTTTTAACCCTTGAAGTAAGTCCTCTTTTGTGACACTTTTGGTAATATCTACCAGATGTCCATATATTACGTCAGCTATTTCATTAGCCGTCGGTTGGTCGACACCTAAATTTTCGCGTGTGCCTTCGGCTTGTCTAAACCTGTGCGCCTCCGGCGCTACCCCGGCAAGACGGCCATAATCGTTGTTAAGGTAGTTGTTACCACTAACATCGGAATAGCTATCAATCCTATTAACGACCAAAGACCGCCAATTAGGTGTGCTTGGCCTTGACTGGTCAAAGTACAATCTCATTACAGAATCGTATCCTGATTTTCCACTGACCATCTGAGCATATTCTTTTAAATCTACGTCTTTGCCCTGCATCAAGAAATCCCACACTTTGCCTACTTCTGAATTTGTTGGCTGCCAGACACCGTTCTTTTTAACATATCCTTGCCTTTGCACCTGTTCCACGAATGATGGACTAAGATGTAAAGATTCTTTATCATCACTTAGTTCTTCCCATTGTTCAGCGCTCAAGTTTAAAGCGTAAGTGTTGCTTAACGGACTGTTAGGATTAAGTTCACGTAAAATAGATGAATCTAAGGTTAGGACAACATTCCCAGTATTATCCGTTCCAGCACTGTCGCCAGTCCAAAAATAATTTAACTGCCAGGCTGAACGGACATCTTCAGGAGCGTTCATCCTTCTGTCAAGAATTGTTCCAACACCGGCAGGATTGTAACCTGCTTTAACTAATCTTGACATTAGGTCAACAACTCTGCCTTCACCAAAAAACCTGTATGGTTCAATTTTTTCTGTTTTTCCGCTTAATTCAACATTCATTTTTAATTACCTCATAATTATTTTTCTTTGAACAAACCTTTAAGTTCTCTTAAAGCCTGCTGTTTCAGGCCTTCATATTGTGACTTGTTTACTACAGGTATGAATTGATCAAATGGTGACAAGATTTCCGCAATCTTTTCTTCCAAGACTTCTTCTGAACTACGGCCAGCGATTCTATAAGGACTGCCGTTTTCGCGCGCCGACGTGCGCTCCAGTCACTTCACTTCGTTCCGTTCGTGACTTTCCTGCGGAAAGCTCCGGCGCTACCCCGACAAGACGGCCATTATTGTTGTTAAGGTTGTTGGAACCAAGAACGTGAGAATCGTAATCAATCCTACTAACGACCAAAGACCGCAGTACTGGTGAAAAGTATGTGTTTTTGTCAAACCAAAGCCACATTACTCTATTGCTACCTGAAGCTTTATGCACCATTCCAGCATAATCTTTCAAATCTTTTCCTCGGCTCAGATGATTCCAGACATCTCCAACGACAGTATTTTCTGGTTGCCAGACGCCGTTTCGTTTGACAAAACCTTTTTTATGAGCTTGCGCAACTTTGTCTGCGCTTAGGTATAGAACACTATCTCCATACTGATCTTCCCATTGGTCAACGGATAAAACCGCAGCAGAATTATCAAGTCTTGTTTCAGGAGAAATTTCACGCAAGAGTTTTGCATCCAATACTAGTTTAGCATTTTTTCTTCCATCATACATTACGCCATCACCAGTAAAAAAAGGATTATTTTTCCATTCGCCAACAACATCATCAGGAGCAGTTTCACGCCTGCCGATAACTCCGGCGACGGGAATAGGATTATAGCCAGCTTTGATAAGTTTAGGCATTTTTACAAGTGGATTTCCATAAAATTCTTGGAATGAACCTT
>JAHJDB010000085.1 GCA_018812765.1 Nanobdellota archaeon | reverse complement strand
CTTTTCCAGCATTTCAAAACCAGTAAGTTGAATTTTAGTCTCTTTTTTCATATTAGCTACATTATAGCTAACACTTGTAAATAAAGATTTCCATTGTCTAGAATATAATTAAATTGCTTCAGAAAGCTGAAGTATTACGGATATTATAAACATTTATATACCTATAATTGCTTCTTAATCCCTTAAAATTTAAAAAGAAGGATTTTAAAGATGAAATCTATTAAAAAAATAATCTCTTCTAAATGGACGATTCCTCTGCTTCTGACTGCGATATTAATAGCTGTTATAATCAATATTGCCATCACCACAGAAATTGCTGAAGACCGTTATGGAAACAGCCATAAGACGAGTTGGGGAGAGAAAGATAACAGGATGCAGGAGAAAACTAAACTGGTTCAGGAACGCGGCTGGTCGTTTTTTAAGGATCATAAAAAAGAAATTGGTGATGAAGATCAAGTGAGTGAAAAGGATATCATTAAAAATAAGACTGATAATGAATCTTCTGATACCGAGGAAGAAAGCGAAGAAAACAAGTAAGTTTTTTTTAATTTCTATTTTTAATTAGGCAACAATCATTCAACAATAATCTTACATCTGGGCGTGTATTCTAACAGCCAGCATTTATACGTCCCAGGTTCTTTTAAAACAATAACGTCTTCTTCTCCATACTTCAGAATTTTAGTGTGGGTCGTAGTTGGTGTACCTTCTTTTTGAATTAAAGTTATGACTGCAGCTTTGTTGCTCATCTGATTTTTAAAAACAATACTTTCATTAGCTTTGACTCTTGTTTCAGTCGGAAAAAAGCCTTCTTTCCCAATGATGTTTATCGTCGAGATAGGAGGTATTTCTTCTATGATCAGCACATTTTCTTCCTGAACGGTATCAGGAACAACTATCTCTTCGCTTTCCTCTTTCGTTACTTGGTCTGGAACCGTTACTTCTTCTTCTATGCTTGGCTGTACTTCCTCTTCAACAGAAATTGGTTTTGAGATACAACCTACTAGAAACAGCAACGTAACCATTAAAATCAAATAATTATATTTCATCCTCTTTTTCATTTACGAAGATGTAATTATATTTAAATTTATTCTAATCAATGGCCTCAGCCTTAATCAATTATTAATCACTGTCTGTAATTTCCTTTTGGTCTTTTTCAGTTCCTTAAAATGTTCCTTAACGTCGACAAATTGTTTTATCTCCCGATCTATCTTCTGAACGATCCTCAATCCTGAATCTGTAAACTTGATCATCCTGTTTTCATACTCAATAAGTTTTTTATCTTCAAGCGCTTCCAGATTCTTGTATAAGGCCCGTTCCCGTTTTGTTATGATCCCAGACTGCAGGAGATGTTCGATGAAAGTTATTTTTGAAGTTTCTAGCCTGATCGGTTTTTTCACCAACTGTTGATTTATGGAAGAATAGAATTGGCTGAGAGAGAAGAGAATCAGGCGTTCGGTCTTGGTAAGTTTCATTTCAATGCTTTTTTATTCTGAAGTATAAAAATTTTTATCCTTTGGGTTGTTATGTTCTTTATTAGTCGTTTTTTAATATCTGCCCTTTTAACATTATGTTGCACTTTAAATGAAAGATGGTAGAAAGACTTAAAAATAACAAATGCTAATCTAATTTAATAATCTAAAAAAGGTGATCATAATGAAATTAGTTCTTTCAAAAAAACCAAGAGATGTAACGATAATAGAAGGTTTTCCTGGATTCGGCTTAATCGGCACGATAGCAGTAGAATTCTTGTTGGACCATCTAGAGACAGAAAAGATTGGCACCATCGAGATGGAAGAGGTGCCGGCCATGATTGCCATCCATCAAAATAAAGTAATTGAGCCAGTCTCCATTCATTACAATAAAAAATATAATCTGGTCTTGATCCATGCTATTAATATCGGAAAGAATCTCGGCTGGAAATTATCAGAAATAATTGAAGAATTGGCTAGTGCTCTCTCAGCCAAGGAAATAATTTCTCTGGAAGGGGTAGGCAGTCCTAATCCAGGCGGAAAAGTATTCTATTATGCAACCAGAAACGGCGCAGTAAGCAAAAAATTATCTGCTGCCGCCAGTCCATTATCAGAAGGCATTATCGTCGGTGTCACCGGGGCTTTATTAGCTAAAACGACAAAAGTTCCCGTGGTTGCGTTGTTTGCGGAAGCTCAATCAAACCTACCAGATAGTAAGGCTGCTGCTGAAATAATAAAAGCTTTAGATGCATATGCTGGATTAGAGGTAGATATTAAACCTTTATTACAACAAGCAAAAATGTTTGAAAAAAAATTAAAAGGGTTAGTCCAAAAAAGCAAAAGAGCCGAAGAGATAGATGAAGAAAAAAAATTAAGTTACGTTGGTTAGATTTTTCTTTTTTTTCATTTTCCTTTCAAAAGTTTAATTCTTGATTGAATGTTTTAATTACAAAAGTTACAATCAACAACTAAATTATTAATTCTAAAAGATTTATACTTTTCTTAAATCTTTTAGGTTAATTTCATAATAAAAAATTCAATAAAAACTTATAAGTTTATTTGCCATATCGTTTATTCTTTGATTAAAAGTTTTTAAAACAGAAGTTTTACAAATCAATTTTTTTCAATTTTTTCTTGTACAGCATTAAAGAGATCTTCTTCAATTAAGGGCTCATGGATACCTTTATTTAAGATTCCTGCAAATTTAACTTTCCCTAAATAAGTTCTGTTTGTTAGTATTTTTTTTAAGCCGTTTACAGTCAAATTATGCATCTTTGCAAGCTTATTTAAGCTGATTTCGTTGTATAAATAGGTGTTAAAAATTTGTTTTATTAAACCCTTCTTTTCTGGATCTGGTATCAATTTTTTATTGATCATGAGGTAACCAAAGGGCGGCCTATTGACAGCTCCTCCTTCTTTATTTTTTCTTTCCATGCCAAAAGAAGTTCTTTCACCTATTATATTTCGTTCAAATTCAGCAAACGCAGAAATGATGTGGAACATTAATTTACCAGAAGCAGAAGCGGTTTCCATCTTATCTTGTAAGGAAACAAAATCAACTTCCCATTCTTTTAATTTCTCTATAGTTAGGATTAGATCTTTTAAGCTTCGACTAAACCTATCTAACTTATATATGAATATTGCCGAGAAACATTTATTTTCTGCATCCTGTAGCATTTTACACATCGCGGGACGGTTTTTGATATCTTTGGCAGATTTTCCTTCATCTTTGTAGATTTCATAAATCTTGTAGCCAAGCGCGTTGCAATAATTTTTCAAGGCATCTTCCTGGGCAGCTAACGAAAAACCTTCTCGGGCTTGTTCTTCAGTAGAAACTCTAACATAAATTGCTGCTAATGTCTTATTTTGTGCACTTAGGGTCACTCTATCATACCTCCTTGTGTACAAAGGGAGCCCAAAGTATATAAAATTTACGATAAAACTTAGTCGAGAGGGCTGTTTTCGTTAAATAATCCTTGGTTTTCGTTAAATCCTTGGTTTCTTTTTTTCCATAAATCGCAAAAAATTTCGGAGCTGGGTTTTCGTTACGATCAAAAGATTTTTTTTCAACATATAATTTTTTGGATTTATAATTTTAGCGTTGATTAAAAGTTTTTATAACAAAACAATTTAGTTTTTCTATTAAATTGTCTGTTATCTGGAGTAAAACTTTTAGTTTTCTTTAGGAATTTATGTACTAAAACTTTTTAGTCATAGGTTAAATTTTAAACCCTTGACAATATTCTTCATAACTTTCTAAAATGGGTGGATTTTATGGTTAAACATTAAAAAATCAGCATAAGTATTAAAAATAACCTTCATAAACCTTAGATTAAAATGGTCTCAGACAAATTTTTTAGGAGAGGTTTTGGCCTTGCTGGATTGATTGGTTTTGGAGCGATAGCTTATACAGCTTCGCTAGGAGAAACAGTATACGAAGGAAATATTGATGGTTATGAAGTAGTTTATCAAGAAGGAACCAATTCTGGGAATGTCATGAAGATCAAATTAGGCCGGAAGACGTATCTTTTTAATGATCGGAAAAATGAAACAAAAATGGGTGGGGAAGCCGATAAAGATATTGGTTTTGATGAACTTGAAACAATTGCCATACTTGATGATGATTTTTTTAAGGTATATCTCGTCACAGCAGACCGAAACCTTTTACAAAACAGCTTGAACAATAGCGATAATTCTTGGAATTATGTTACTAGAAATAATGATTTTATCGTACAGGCAGATGTTTTATATAACAAATTCAGGGCAGAGATCAAAAAGAGAAAAATAGCGCAAAAAAAAGCGGAATGATTTTATAAGAGCTTATTTGTAAAACCTTATTCCATAAAACTTTGCAGGCTTAAGTTGACTAAATTTTCTTTTGCTTGAATGTCCTTGAACTTAGAATCAAGTTTCATGAACAGCTGTCCATTATAACAGGATCTCTGGAAAGGTACACCTTTTAAGCTTAATGAGGAAACACATTCTGGGATAAGAGCTAAGGGTAGTCCTGCTTTCTCTGCAATCTCTTTATAAGAAAGAGGAATCTCGTCTGTGTATAGGACTAAAAACACTTTTTTTTCAATCTGATTTAAGGAAGTTATTACCGGTTTAGTCTCTTTTTGGTTTAACTGAGTTTCTTCAAGGCGTTGAGTTAGCTTGTCTAATTTTATTTCTATTTCGTGCAGGTAATCAAACAAAGCTTGAATCTCTGAAGTATTTCCATTAATAGAAGATAAATGTTCTTCAAGCTGTTTCTCAATCTCAATGAAATGTTTTTTGTTTAACATTTTAAACTCTTTTCCGTCGATAAAAATCAAAATTATCGTCGTTAAACCCTCAAAAACCAGAAGCAGATCACTGCTTCTTTCTACCAATCCCCCTGTAATCAGAGATAATCTATTGGTTTAAATAGGTTTCTATTTTAGAACGTGCTTTCACTTTTGGATAGTCACCGGGTGTTTGGAAAGATATTTAAAGGATTTATCTTTTCTCAACTTAATATTTTTGTCGTCGAGAAAATCTTAAAGGCGAAATTTTTCCTTTTTTCTTAGGAGAAAAAAAAGCATTTAGACAAACAGAAGGTTTATAAATTATTTTTCTTTTAATCAATGATAGCTTAAAAAAGGTGAATAGTGGCATCTATAAAGGAATTCAGGATTTTTTTAGAGACAGAGGCTGAAAGAAATCTTTTTGAGATTTTGGAATCAGCTAAACTTCTTCAGCCGCATGATCTTCAAGCTTTAGAGGATTTTAAATTTTCAGCAATTCAGAAATTAAATGAGATTTATTTTGAGACGACTGACTTTGTTGCTTGGTTTGAAAGGCAGAAAGAATTTTTAGCTATGAAAAGGTGGGGAGTCGTTCCTTTCGGCAGAAAAGTGAAAGAAGAAGTATACTTAGATTTAGATCATCTTGATAGTCTTATCAGCAATATCAAAATATTGGCTGTAAGGAATGATTTCATTGAACCGAATAAAAGGAATATAACTAAATGGATTGAAAATATCATCCATAATCTTGAACAGACAGATAAACAGTTAATAGAATTGGAAAAGATGAATCAGATACGTTTCAAGGCAGAGATAAAAACAAGATCTAACAATTTAAAACAGTTTTTATTAAAGATTCTTCTTAATATCGGCAAAGATTTTTCTCAGCTGAAAAAGACGGAATTATCAGCAAGCATCTTTATGTATATAGAACGTTTAGCTCTTCTTGATCAGGAGCTGGAAAGAAGAGAAGGGAATGAGGATTTAAGAAGGGACATTCTTAGTGAAATCAAATATTGGAGAGATGTTAAAGAAGAAGTATATGATTTAACGGTTAAATCGTATCTTAATTTTAAGAAAGACCTGGAGAGAGTAATAGAAAGGGACAAAAAAATGTTCGCTTTAATTACAGCTAAAGCGGCGTAAGCTAATTTTAAAAGGGTTCTATAGAATTACTATCCTACTACACTAACCATAACCCTATAATAAACTATAGGAACATGGTAAGCTACGTCTGGTCAGGTCAGTATTACTACGTAATATGTGACAATACTGACCCAGACGGATAGTAATTCTACGAAGCCATTTTAAAGGTAATATTTATATAATATCTCTATTCTTACCTTTATATGGGGGCAGAAGTTTTTTCGATTGGCGTCAAGTCTTTAGAAGCTTGTTCATTAAGCGATTTTATTGGTGAATGTAACGCTTACAGAGGTGTAGATTACGTAGACCTATACATCAGTTCACATCAGCCTGAATTAGATTATGTTCGGGGCATTAAGATCTTATATCTGCCTTTCTTTGAACGCTACATAGCAAGGTCTAAGTCTGGGATTGTAAGATTAGAAACGGCTGAGAAATTTTTAAATGATGTTCCTTATAATCCTAAAGACTTAAAGCTTGAAAATCCCTCCAGAATTTTTAAGTCTGATCTATTGGAAGGGATAATGATCTATGGCGAAAGATGCTTGAGATATCTGGGCCAGAACGATTTTAAGAGTAATTTTAATCTTAGATTCAAACCCTGGGATACTCTAGAAAAAATTATGAGCATGTCTGTAAAAGAAGCGAAGATGATGCCTGAAGTAGACGAACCAAAGGCAAAACTTCTTGTCGCTTAAAAAGATTAATAAACCAAGCAAGAAACTTTATTCTCATGTCCATCCGTTCCAAGAGAGACCTGGAAGTTGAACTAAGCAGATTGAAAGGGTTTGATGAGTCTTCTTTTGAATTAGAACAATATCCTACCCCTTCTCATATTGCTGCTGACTGGATCTGGAGTATGGCTCTCAAGGGAGAAGTCGCCGGAAAAATCATCTTGGATGCCGGAAGTGGGCCGGGAATCTTAGGGATTGGGCTGCTATTGATGGGAGCAAGAAAAGTTTATTTCTTGGACAGCGACCCAAAGATCATGCCGGTCTACATAAAAAATTATAACGAGATAAAAGAAGTTTATGAAGTTGGCGAGGCAGAATTTGTCACCGGAGACATCAGCTTGTTTGACGGAGAAGTCGACATAGTCGTGCAGAATCCTCCTTTTGGAACTAAAGTAGAGCATGCCGATAAAAAATTTTTAGAGAAAGCTTTTTCTGTTGCTTCGATAGTTTATAGCATGCATAAATGGTCAACTAAAACTTTTGTTGAAGCTATCTGTAAGGATTTTCATTACCGGATTACCGATGTTTTTAGATATGAATTTCCGATAAGAGCAAAATTTAAATTTCACACCAAGCCGGTAAAGATGATTGATGTCGGCTTATGGAGATTAGAAAAGGAAAAGATGTGATCTGGTCGAGATTTGATTTAATTGAGATTCGATTTAGTCAAGATTCTTTGAAATGATATATAGTATATACATAAGGATTAAGTAGTTTTGTAACGAGTTTCTTAAGCAGAGATAAAAAAAAAGAGAATGACTCTCGAAGAGATATTAATTTCAATTGAAAAGTGTTATGTAGAAATTATTAGGCCCAGTTTTTCTGGAGATCTATCAGATAACATTTCTTCACAAATAAGAACGATTCTGGAAGAGCAATTTAAAAGTGGAGTCTATTCAGAAGTCGGCGGTTCGATCTTTTATCATGATGAGGGCTTAGAGATGAGAATAGTCAAGCCGAAGATTATGGAACATATAGATAAAGCCTTGACAGAATTTGAAGGAGGAAATTATGATAATTTTCCTTCGCTTGCGTCATACTCAGATAAAATGAAAGAATCTTTCTTAAAATATTCTGAACGTAATCCAGATAAATATTTGTTCATCGACTTAATCAATGAATGTTGCCAAACTTTTCTAAAAGAGAATAATCTGCTTAAGAATATAACCGAAGATATCAGAAAAAATTTTGTTGATTTATATAAAAAATATATCGTTGGAAGAACATACTTTTTTTTACCTTCCGAGCTTGGTTTTTCTGAACGTAATTTTATTGGAATTTTTCATGTTCATGTAGCTGGCAGCAAACCATCAATAATGGACCTTGATTTAAATAAACGGATTAGGGTTGCAAATCTGCTGATCTCTACAACAGAAAAATATGAACAAGAAGGAGTTTCATTATATTTGATCCATTCTGAATCTTACGAACAGATCTATGAAGGGCTCTTGAAACAGAAGTGAGAGGGTGTTTTTTCATAAATTTATTAAGTATCAAATATTATTTTAACCTATGGACAAAGATAAGTTATCATATATCTATGTAAGCTTAGCAATCATACTTTGGGCTTCCACTGCGGCAGTTGGAAAATTAATTGTCCAGGAAATTACAAATATTCAATTGATGTTCTACAGTTTTATTTTTTCTATCATGGGGTTATTTATGATTGTATTATTCCAAAAAAAACTAAAATTATTCCAAGAATATACCAAAAAAGATTATCTTCGCATGGCCGGGATAGGCTTTGTAGGCTGTTATCTATATTACATCTTTCTTTTTGGTGCTTTAATGTTTGCACCTGCTCAAGAAGCTTTTATCGTAAATTATTTGTGGCCTTTGATGGTCGTTATTTTTGCAATAATAATCTTAAAAGAAAAATTAACCTTTCTAAAAATATCTGGAATTTTACTTGCTATCATTGGAGTTTATGTTGTAGTCACCCAGGGCAATATCCTTAGTTTTTCTTTCACTAACCTTAAAGCTGATCTATTAGCAATATCGGGAGCAGTCGCATATGGTCTTTTTTCTGTATTAGGAAAAAAATATCCTTATGAGAAATATACTTCCATGCTCATATATTATATCTTTGGATTTGTTTTTGTCTTGATTACAATTTTTTTATTCTCTAGCATTCCTAAAATAACTTACATCCAACTACTTGGAATAGCCTGGCTTGGTTTTGCAACAAATGCTTTAGCTTTTGTATTTTGGTTTAAAGCTTTAGAATATGGTGATACTTCAAAAATGGCAAACTTAGTATTTCTCACCCCCTTTTTATCACTTGTTTATATTTACATCTTAGTTGGTGAAAGCATTCTTATCTCTTCATTTATAGGCTTGGTCATAATTGTATTAGGAATAATAATCCAATCATTAAGGAAAAATAAAAAGATTAAGGTTCAATCTAAGATTTAGTTATAATCAAAGATTTAATTATAATCTAATATTTAAATCTGATTCCTAAATCTACTAAACAAAGAAAGATCTTCTATAAGGTTTCTAAAACCAAAAAATTAAATAGTCCTTTTATTTCCTGTCTTTTATGAAGATAACAATCGATACTCAGACCGACACCCTGGAAGATATCAAGAAAGTTGTTCATGTTCTTTCAAATATGCTAGAAAGAAAAGGGGAATCCCTAAAGGTAACAGAAACAGAGCCGATTGATACTACTCCGATGATGGGGATGTTTGCAGACAATTCTGAGGAACAAACTGATACTCCGCCTGATTTTAGTTCCTTCCTTAATCTAGCAGAAAATGAAGAAGTGAAGAAAGAAGAGAAAAGTCCGCCGAAGATAGAATTCTTTTAACTCTAATTAAGATCATCATTTCCTATGATCGGAATTACACCTTTATTGATTAACAAAGAAGATTCATAAGAATCTCTGGTTCTTTTCCATCGTTCATAGAGTTCATCAAGGGAAAGATTATTATACAATTCTCGAGGCCTTAAATCACCAACAACCAGCCTTAGATTAGGAAACTTCTCACTTAATTCCTTGTATAAGACATCGTCAGCACCAAAAAACTCTCCCGCTGCTTTATATGCTGTTGAACCAATTCCAATGTGATAATCTATCTGGCCTTCTCCTTTTTTCTGGATGTAATCAGGAAAATAACCGGTCAAGAATAAACAAAGGTCTCCGATATCCTGTAATTTTCCAATCTTTACTATCTTATTCTTTTCATTCATGGATTCATGCAGCTTAAAGGTTAAAGGGCTGTCATATTCATTGAGGATATTTCCGGATGTGGAAAAATTTACTAATACTCCAACTAAGTAAATTTTAGCATTAGAAGATATATCCAAGTCTCTTGCTTGTATGGAATGTTCTACAAAATCATGAAATTCTTTTCCTAAATCTTTGCACGGCTTGATTAATTCCATTTTAAGATGCATTAAACTAGTTTAATTAAAAGTGTTTCTATAGTAAGATGATTGTTAAGACTCCGATAGCTATCAGGAAGGCGTAAAAGCTGACAATAATTTTCCAAAATTTTCTGCCTCCAAAAAAGAAAGCTATCCCTCCTTTGACGGCAACATTAGTGAGAGCTGCTATGATGATACCGTTTCTAGCGATATTTTCTGCTAAATCTATTTTTGCTAATTGTGATAAGGAAATAGTAATAGCATCAACATCTGCAAATCCAGAGATAAAGCTTACGATGTAGACTCCTTTTGATGATAGATAAACATCAGCCAATTTGACCAAGGCTAAGATGATAGCAAAAAAAATACCGAACTTTAAGGCCGGTTTAAGTGTGAAAGGAGAAGTTAGATGAATTTTTCCTTCTACATCTTTAGCAATTCTCCAAAGGATGTAAGAAAATATTGTGGTTATAACCACTAAAATTAAAATAGGTAATAATATTTTGACAAACAAGTTCTTATTTAGAATTAAAACTATTACCGCAATCCTGACAAACATTACACCATTGGCGAGGATCACACCCAAAGCCAAGGCCTTAAAGATATTTACTTCTTTTTTGCTTCTCTCGGCAAAACTAGTAGTCGTAGCTGTACTGCTAATCAACCCGCCCAGGATTCCAGCCATCTCGATGCCTTTTTCTCCGAACCATTTCTTCAAGATGTAACCTATAAAAGATATTCCGGAAACGAAAACTACCATCAGCCAGATTATGAACGGATTAAAAATTTCGTAGGGGCCGTAACCTTTGTTAGGAAGAAACGGTAAGATAATAAAAGCGATGATCGCGAACTTTAAGGTGTCAGACATCTCTTCCTTCTTGATATGTTCAGCGAAATGATGCAATACTGATCGGGAATAAAGTATCGTTGTTATGACTACCGTAAGCGTGACCGCAAGCTTTAGTTCATTAAAGTAAGCTAAGACTCCGATAAAGAAAGTTAAGAAACCAGCAACTTCAGAGGTAGCGCCGATGTATTTGTTCTGCTTATAACTGACAGAGAAATAAGATATAAGGATTAAAATTCCAATCAGGATTATTCCCATAAGCAGGATCCAGTGATTGAATATATCGCCTAGATATGCAGATAAGGCTCCAAATAAGGCTATCAATGGAAAGGTTCTGATTCCAGCATAGTCGTGTCCTCTTTTTCTATACCTGGCATATTCCCTTTCTAAACCTATCAGGCCACCTAAAGCAAGCGCTATCAAAAAATTTACAAATAGTTGCAGTTCTGCCATCTTTTTTATATAGAAGTACTTTTGATTTTATATAGTTAGTGGTTATTTTAGATATATTAAATCTTCTTAAAAACACTGGCAAGCTAGCCAAATCTAGCGAAAATTAGATTTATTATCTTTTTGATATATCAGCTTGTTAAGTTAGAAGATTTTCGCAGCTTATTTTTATCTTACGAATAGAATGGTAGGTTTGGCAAAATTTTAGGCTAAGCCAGTATTTTCTTTATCAACTTAACAGATACGGTTATTTTTTCTTGCGCAGGGGAAGAAGAACTTCATAAATCCCATGATCAAGTAGATAAGTGGTGGCAAAGAATAACGTTCCCGTCAAGGCATATTTAGGCAGATTTTCAGAATCTTGAACTGAAGCGTAAGTTCCTAATATCAACCAAAGATCGCCGATTCCTCTTAATGTAGTTCTTTGTGCTGCCCTAAGAAAATTATTAGTGTGATAAAAAAACTTAGTTGTCTTATCAGTTTCTAAATCACGGATTAGGTCCTTACACAATTTATGATCTTCAACAATGTCAATCAGAGAAATTCTACGTAAGATTTCTTTAGGTAACTTATTCATCTAAAAAACAGGATTTAGTCTTTTTATAAATTTATCGCCTGATTTTAATTTTTATCTGCTTCTGTGGCGCATTAAAAAAATTCTTATCTTCAACAGCATAATAACATTTAAATAACATTCAATTATCTCAAAGACATGGATTTTCAGAAATTAGCAGACCTTTATGAAGAGCTGGAAAATACCTCTTCAGGCAATGCCATGAGAGAGATACTCTCAAAATTCTTCAAAGAAGTTCCCCCAGAAGACATCGCCATGGTAGCATATCTTACCCTAGGACAGATCGATTCTGAATATGAAGGTTTAGTGCTAGGCATGGCTGAAAAATCTGTCCTTAAAGCTATTTCCACAGCGGGAGGAATAGAACAATCAAAAGTAAAAACCATCATGGAAAAAGAAGGTGATGTGGGCCTTACTGCTGAGATTGTTTTAAAGAAAAAACCGCAGACCTTAGTTCCTTTAGGAAAATTGACCGTCCCTGAACTGTTTGAGAAATTACATAAGATCACCAAATTAACCGGTTCAGGAAGCCAGGAAGCTAAAACTAACACCCTTGCTTCAATGCTGCAGAAATCTTCTGCCAAAGGGGCAAGATATATTGCCAGAATCACTTTAGGGACATTAAGGATGGGTGTAGGAGACATGACTGTTCTGGATTCTTTAGCAATAGCTTTTACGGATGATAAGAAAAATAAGGAAATCCTGGAGAAAGCTTATAATATCTGTCCAGATGTAGGGGTGATCGCTGAAACACTGGCTAAAAAAGGAATCAAAGGTATCGAAAAGATCGATATCAGCGTCGGAAGACCGATCAAGATGATGCTGGCTCAAAGAGTCAAGGAGCTGAAAGACATCAAGGAAAAAATTCCTGGAGAGATGGCTGTAGAAGGAAAGTATGACGGAGAAAGAGTACAGGCGCATAAAAGCAAAGGAAAGATCACTTTATTTTCAAGAAGGTTGGATAACATCACTGCTCAATTTCCTGACGTAGTTAAATATTTAGAGAAAAATATTGAAGCGAAGGATTTTGTTGTCGAGGGAGAGATAATTGCTGTTGATGAGGAAGGCAGGCCGCTGCATTTTCAAAAGTTGATGCAAAGAAAAAGAAAGACCGATATTGAAGAATATGTAAAAAAAGTTCCGGTGCAGGTCAAGTTGTTTGATTTGTTATATTATAACAGCAGATCTTTTTTGCATGAACCATATTCGAAAAGAACAGAAAAACTGCAAAAGATCGTCAAGAAAAATCAGCACATCATGACTGCAGACAGATTAGATACTGATGATTTAAGTGAGTTAAATAAATTCTTCAAAGAGATGCTTCACGAAAAATATGAAGGAGTCATCGTCAAAGGGATGGATTCTGAATATCAAGCCGGAACTAGAGGATGGAACTGGATAAAATGGAAAAAAGAATATGTTAAAGAAATGATTGATACATTTGATTTAGTGGTTGTTGGAGCATTTTATGGTAAAGGCAAAAGAAAAGGCACTTACGGCGCTTTACTGTGTGCAGGTTATAACGAGAAAGATGATACTTTTGAAACAGTCTGTAAGTTAGGCACAGGCCTTACTGATGAGGCTCTGGCGGAACTGCCGGAAAAGTTTGAGAAGTATAAGTTAGAGAAAAAACCGGCAAGATTAACCATAAAAAAAGAGATGGAACCGGATGTCTGGTTAAGTCCTCATTTTGTTGTAGAAGTCTTAGCGGCAGAGATTACTGAAAGCCCTTATCATTCTTTAGGTCTAGCCTTACGTTTCCCCAGATTTATCAGGTTCAGAGAAAAAAAACCGGAACAAGCTACTACCACTAAAGAGATTAAAGAGATGAGATAACAATAAAATTAAAATTTCATATTATGATTGATTGGGGCTGGAAGAAATATCTGGGCAGATAATCTCGGGTATAATACTGGTAAAATTCCAGACTGTTAAAAGTTTCGATCAAGTCCTTGAATTCTTCTCTGATCTGGATGATTTTCTGCCTGATTTTTGATTTATCCAAACTTTCAATGTCAATCTCTATGTCCCAGTCTCCTACCGTCTTATGCAGCTGTACAATCTCAGGAATTCTTAGAGTATGCTCCAGTAATTTTTTTTCTCGTTCAGGGCTGATGTTATGCAGCTTTAAAAAAATCCGAGATTTGTAAATCCCCAGCTTATTAGTGTCGATGACAGATTTAAATCCCCTGATAATCTTTCTTTTTTTAAGATTGTTTATTATGCTTGAGACTGTTTTAACGTTGAGGTCTGTTTCTTTGGCTAAAGTGGTTTTCTTGATTCTTGGTTTTGATAAAAGACTCATGATTACCTGTTTTTCTTTTTCATTAAAATTCTCAACATTTCTGTCTCCACCGATTAAGATCTCTTCTTCATCAACATTAAATGTATTCTGTTTAGAGATCAGATAAGTTCTAGGATAGATATGGGTTACTATGTTCAATACCAGCTTATAATTGTTTAAAGTTGAGATTAAGCTGGCAACTTTCTTTAGTTCCTTATTAAATCTGGAAGGGTTTGGTGAAAGAATCTCTATTGCCAGATCAAATTCGCCGCTTAATTCATAAACAGAGATGATATAAGGATTTTCTGTCAACTGCTTTATTATCAAGGCCTTATCTTTTTCGCCGATGTAACCGCCTTTAAAATAAACCCTGAATAAGATCAAACCAAAATAAGAATAATCAAAGATGCAATGAGGATTTCTGATTATCCCTTCCTTTTCTAAAGAGAAGATTGAGTATTTTAACCGTTGAGGGGTTTTTTTAAGCGCTTGAGACAACTCTGTAATCTTTTGTCTTGATCTTTCTGAACGATAATAGACTAAATCTAAATTTTTATTCATATCTTGGTTTATTTTTTTATTTCTTAATAAATTTTTCTTTTTTTTTACCTTTTATTAAAAAAATAACGATGAAAAGATATAAATATAGGAAAAGGTATACTAATAGTATAAAAGGGGCGAAATGATATAATCTCTTAATATTTTATTTTAAATTCAATGTGATAAAACCGGCCCGATTGAAGAAAAATGACAAACACAAAAAACATAGATTTATTTGAGATTTTAGTAGATTACCACATCTCTAGAAATCTTAAAGATGGATTAGCGCAAGAAAGAGTTGAAGATGGAATAATGTATTCCCCTGGCCAAAATGGAGAAAATCTGTTTAATGTCGGTGATGAGAACGGCCGTTTTTGGTATAACGGGGTGATAATGTTTGCTAACGGCGGGGATCTTGTAGATAATTTAAAAGACGTAGGCGTAATCAGGCCAAGCGCAAGACTTTTTTTCCAATCTGCTAAAGATGAAGAAGAAATATCTAATCTTTTAGATAAAGCTGCTCCAAAAGACGGGGCAATTATTTATGATAGGACTTCAAAAAGGTTGACCCGGACGAGGTTGAACAACTATATACCCGAACTGGAAGATATCGCTGTTGAAGACGTCCTGCCTGATGATTATTTATCGGAAGATTCCTCATATCCCTTAATGGGGGAAGATGGTTCTAATGTAGGATGCCGATCGGAGCTGGCAGTAACCTTAAGCCAAGGGATCACTGGCCTCGACAAAAAATATCATGAGATCGACGCTTACTTATTAAAGCACACCATCTATAATCCTTTAGGCTTTGGTCCAGTTGTGCATATCGGAAGAAACAAGATGGAATTGTTTTTTTTCAAACATGCTCCAGACAGCGAAGGACCTTTTTTGGATGAAGAACACAAGATTATTGGTATTTACAGAGATTACGTAAAGAAAGACGGCAAGTTTGTTTTGGATAAAGAAAGGATCTATGGTTCTTAAGGCAATCTGTTTATCTAAAATATTTTAAATATAAAGCCCTCTTATGTTATCAATGAGATATAAGCTTATGAAATATGGTGCCCTCATCTTAGGGATGGCTTTGTTAAGCTGTAAAAAGGAAGAAGTTAAGTTTCCAGAAGAAGAGATAAAACTTATCGATCCTCTCAGCTCTTCGATAACCGAAACTCTTTACAAGCAAACTGCAGTTAATATAGATGATGTTGAGCCTTTAAAATGTTTGCGGAGCATCTATCGAGGGAAAGACGATTCTACCCTCTTGATCACAAGACATTGTGTCATCGATAACCAAGGTTGGTTTTATGCTTCAAGATATCTTGATGAGGATAAGGACGGGATTTCTGAACTAGAATGCACTTTAGCCGGAACGACAGTTATCGGCGGGATTTATACTTCTAGAAAATGGAACTGTTTTAAGCTTAAGAAAAATATGCCTGAATTATTAAGAAGAGCAGAAGAATGGTTAGGAAATCCCAAAGATATCTATTGGTAAGATTTAAAGAGTTCAAAATGGATGTAAATGGATGTATTTAGTTGCGTTCCTTGTGAGCAGGGTCAGGTTCGCTCTTCTGAAGCATATTTTGAATGTGGTTCCCTTCCGTAACTTTTCGTTAGGAAAGTCACGAACGTAGTGACTTGAGGAACATTCCCTTCTGCAACTGATAGGTTATAGCTATATCACTCACAGATTGATACTGCTCACCCACTTACTAGATACAATATATTCAAAATGAAAATATTTAAATAATAAAGTTATTTAATATGAATAGATGGATAAAAAAAAGAGGAAAGTTAGTCTTAAACATTCTAAATCAAATCGTCGTATTAATACTCTAATTATTTTTATTATTGCTATCTTATTAGTTTTGATATTAACAGGAGTATTGATCTATAAAGGAAATTCAACTGAGACTGTTGCAGGAGAAGCGACAAGAGTAGGTCAAGTTCCTCAGCCGAGCGTTCCAGCTCAGCCCATCACTGAAACAACACCTGCACTAGTTCCTTCACACTTGCATGAGCTAAAAGATTTGAAACAGAAAGATTGTTTACAAAGCCAATACATCTCTTACGAAAATGGCCAGTTTATCTGTAAAAACTTGCTTTCTATTAATTTAAATAATAATACAAATAATAAAATTT
>JAHJDB010000084.1 GCA_018812765.1 Nanobdellota archaeon | reverse complement strand
GATGTTGCACTTCTACCACCTCTGAACTGATTAATAATCCATTTTCTTTTTTTTCAGTTAGGGTTTCCATGTTTAATCACCAAAATAGTGATTTTAGGGGTTCTTTAAAAAGAAAGTGTAAACTAATTATCAAATTGAACATTTATTAATAACATGAAGTACTTGTCAGGAGAGTGAACCTTATGTTTTCAGATGGGAAGGAAAAGCATAACTGTCTTGGAAACTGTGTACTTCTTCGTAAGGAAGATACCTTTTCAGCTTAAACCACTGCTTGATAAAATTCTGTAGAATATACATCTCTTGATACAGTTCTTTCTTTCTTTGTTCAACATTCGGCCTGTACACCCTCTTACTGAAAAGATCTAAAAAATACTTTAGCAGGGAATGTTTTACCATTTTTTCTTTATAGTCTTCTTTAATGGTAGCTTGAAAGTTAAAATCTATTTCTCCCTTATTAGCCTTAATTTTTTTTCCGTCAATAATCACTTCCGTAGATATTAAAGCTATACAATGATAATCAAAATCTAAAAAATACGTAAAAGGAGCATCAACAGCTTTTTTTTTCATTCTCCATCTAATCCAGATCTCTTTAACATCTCCTTTTCCGACTCTTTCACCATAAAAAGTCTCAAAATGAGCACTTCCGTCGTAAGCTTTCCAGCCATATTCAAGAACCCATTCCTGTAAGGTTTTGTAAAAAGTTTTCATATCAAAAATATCTTTATATTTAACTCTTAATTGAGGAAGTTCAATTTTCATCTCTTTGGGAATGTATACTGCCGGCATAAAGATAAGAGAAGAATTTATGTATATAAATGTTTAGTTAAAACTGTATTTTTTTCCTAAACCAAAGATAAAAAATCCAGGCTGTTCCTAAACCCATGTCTATTGTTGCTAATTTAATTTGTTTGACCGCTACTACATTAGAATACAAAGAAAATTCTGGATTGTAAAGGCCGACACGCAGATATGAAAAAAGTAATTGGTTCGGCCATAACAGAGGCACGCCTTGCCGACTGAAAAGATCTAAGAAGAGGTGCATGAAAATTCCCGTACCTAAAGCTAAAGCGTAAGTTATTTTCTCTTTATCTTTTAAAAAAATCAGGCTTGGTAATAATGAAACGATGAAAATGAAGAACAGGCTATGGGTGAAGGTTCTGTGCAGAGGGTTATCAAGAGTCCAAGATATTAGAAAGTCAATATCTGGGAGAATTCCTCCTAATAATAAGAAAAACCAGGTAAATCTTCCAATTTTCTTTTTAGAACAGAATTCATACCCTTTTCCTAATAACCAGGCTCCGATCAAATGTCCGAACGCAAAAGTCATTTTTTGTTTCTGGAAGGTTAATATTTATATAGATAATGAATCTTGGAAACAAAAATGTTAGTTGGAATCGTAGGAAAACCAAACGTGGGAAAAAGTACCTTCTTCAAAGCAGCTACTTTAGCAGAAGTAGAAATAGCTAATTATCCTTTCGCTACCATCAAACCGAATTCAGGGGTAGGTTATGTAAAGTTGATGGACCCAGCCAGAGATTTCGGGAAAGTTTCAGATCCCCGGAACGGTTATGTCTTAAAACAGTTTCGTTTTGTTCCAGTACAAATAATCGATGTAGCCGGGTTAGTTCCAGGCGCGTATGAAGGTTTAGGGATGGGCAACCAATTCTTAGATGATCTTAGACAAGCCGATGTTCTGATCCACGTCATAGATGTTTCTGGATCAACTAACGAGAAAGGTGAAGTTTTGGAAGCTGGTGCTTATGATCCTGCTGAAGACGTGAAATTTCTGGAAGTAGAATTAGACATGTGGTATCTGGGAATAATCAAGAAAGGCTGGGAAAAATTTGCTAGAACCGTCATGCAGGAAAAATTACAGATCCATATCGCTTTAGGTAAACAATTATCGGGTTTAAAAGTTACGGAAGAGATGATTGAAGATTCGATCAAGGAACTGAATCTGGAGAAAGGGAAACCAAATCTCTGGAGTGAAGAAGATCTAAAAAATTTAGCCTTGTCCTTAAGAAAAAAAACCAAACCCATGATTATTGCCTGTAATAAGATAGATGTTCCTGGAGCGAAAGAAAATTTTGAAAGAATTCAAAAAATGTTTTCTGAATACATGTTCATCGGCTGTTCTTCAGAATCAGAGCTGGCTTTAAGAGAAGCAGCGAAAGCAGGTTTGATTGATTATGTTCCGGGTGAGAAAGAGTTTACAATCATTAAAGAAGAAACGCTTAATGAAAGGCAGAAGAAAGCCTTAACTTTTATCAAAACAAACGTGATTGATGATTTTGGGTCAACAGGAGTGCAGCAGGTTTTGGATAAAGCCGTATTTGGCCTTCTGAAGTACGTGGCTATTTTTCCAGGCGGAGTAAGCAAATTAGAAGATAAAGACGGGAATGTTTTACCGGATTGTTTCTTGATGCCTCCAGAAAGCACGGCTTTAGATTTTGCTTACAAGTTACATACTGATTTTGGCAAGAATTTTATCTGTGCTAAAGATGTCCGGACGAAGATGACTGTCGGCAAGGAACATAAGTTGAAGAATCTGGATGTTGTGGAGATTGTAGCAGGGAGATGATTTTTTTTCACTCAAACTTTCTTGAGGAATTCTTTATATAAGACCCTTTGTTTCGACACCTAGCATGGAGATGAAAAAACTTAATAATGAAGAACGGGAAAAGATCTTTGAATTTTTCATTAAAAACAAAAGATTAAAATTCTCGGAGATAGAAAAACTTTCTGGACTAAGGTCTAACCATGTTTCTTATCATCTTGAACAGATGCTTAAAGATGAATTGATTGAAAAAGAAGAAGACAATTATAAATTAACGTCTAAAGCAGAAAAGATCCTTCCTTTCTTTGCCCATGTGACTGGGAAGGAAGTAGGTGCTTTACCAGTAGTCTTAGTAGCGATCAAGAGAGAGAACAAGATCTGTTTACTGAAAAGGGAGAAAAGACCTTATCAGGGATATTGGGGATTGATCGGCGGAAAATTGAAGAATGGTGAAAGTATCGAAGAAACAGCCGTTAGGGAAGCTAAAGAAGAAACCGGGCTGGATTGCCAGTTTGAATCAGTAAATTCAGTGGTTCATGAAAGACTTAAAGAGAAAGGCCATTATAAATATTCTTTTATCTTATTTTTAACAACGGTAAAAACAGATAGCGATAAAATCAGGTTTTCTGATGAAGGTAAAGTTGAATGGTTTGATATAGACAAGATCAATAAAGATGAAATGATCCCTTCTGATCACTTCATGATTAGAAAACTTCTTAAAAAAAAATCTGGTCTTGTTCAGGTAGTAATTGAAGAAGAAGAAGAGAAATTAATCAGTTTTAAGCAACTCTGATAACAACACTATCGATAAACTTCGTTAAACTCTACTAACCCTTTTTAGCATAGATTATAATGCTATTCCCGTATAGAAATGATTATATATGGTTAAAGCTTAAAATTAAAAGGGTGTAGTATGGTGAATTTGTTATTTAAGATATTAAATTTCTTCAAGAAGAGATTAAAAGATCCTGAAGAAGCTGAAAAAGAGATTAATCTAAGTAATCTTGGGTCTTGGTTAGACTTTTGTACAAAACAGATTATTTCAGAATTCGATTTAGATAACGAGATTCTGAATTACATTAATAAAGTAAATGATTCCCGTTTTTCAATTAAAACTAAAGTTGAAGGATGGCAGAAAAGTTCTGAATTGAAAAGTTATGGGGGAGCTGAAAAGATAATCCCTCTTTTCATAGAAACGAAAAGATTTTTAGACCAGCTGGTTTTTTCTGAACAAGTTAGTTTAGATGAAATCTTGGTTCGGAACTCTCTTTTCGAGCAAAACTTGACTAAATTGATCAGGTATTTAGAGGACAGCAATTTTGCAGAAGATTATGATTTTCTTAACAAAAATGATGGAGCTAATGTGACAATTAATCCTCTGTTTAAAGAATTGATTGATCTTGATGCTTTTAGAAAAAGTTTTGAAAGAGCAGTTATTCAATCCGGTTATATTAAAATAAAAAATTTGAAGGAACGATTAGGTTTAATTAATGAAACAATCTCTCGTTTCAGAATTCTTCAGAAAGAGTTGGAACGAAAAAAGGAACGGCTGGCTTTAACTGAAGCTAAAAGAAAAGAAAAAGAAGAATTGGTTGCTAAATTCAAAGAGGATCCCGATTATGTTTCCAGAGAGGATTTAGAAAAAGAAAGAAAGTCTTTACTTAAGGAAATTAATGATAATAAAGAAGAGATTTTAACTCTTTTTAATAAGTTGAAGCCCTTGTTAGATAAATATAAAGTCTTGCATCCAGAGAATACTCTTTCTAAGGATTACATTGATGATCCCGTGTCCGCTTTTCTTGGCGATCAAGGGTTGGCGATAAAACATTCTTTACACCATATCAAAGCATTGCTTAAACTGGGGCGGTTTTCTTTAAGTCCGGAAGAGGTTGATTCTTATTTACAGTTCCTTTACCGGTATGATGACAACTATTTTGATGAATTACATAAAAATTATTTTAATCTAACTGTTGAATATGAACAGAAGGGAAGTTTGCTTAAAGAAGATAGTTTTGCAGTAAGAATTGAAGATGCCTTGTTCCGTTTGAAACATTTCGAGGAACAAGTCAACAAATTAGAAGAAGAAGCTTTTTCTCTTGAGGAAAGGACGATAGGAATGAAAAACATGATTCTTAAAGAAAAAGAATTATTGCAAAACTTAATCAAGGTAGGGTTGGGGAAAGAACTTTATCTTAAATGTGAATTTTGATTTTTCTTGTTTTTTGTATTTACTGAAGATGTTTAAATTTGCGGCGATTCTTCTCTAACGCTTCAATTCCGGGAAGTTTTTTTCCTGAAAGGAATTCTAAGGCCGCTCCTCCTCCCGTGGAGAGATGAGTCAGGTTATGTTCTAAATGAAATTTTGTGATTGCTTCTGCAGTTTCCCCTCCGCCGCAGATGGATACGGCTTTTATCTTTCCCAGATATCTGCCGATTTCTTTAGTGGACTGAGCAAATTTTGCCCATCCAAAATATCCTAACGGGCCGTTCCAGACAACAGTATTGGCTTTTTCGAGATATTTCTTGAATAAATCTATAGTCTCAGCTCCAAGGTCAAGCGCGATTTGGTTAGTTTTAATCTGGTTATATTTTACTGTTTTGGTTTTTGCTCTGGAAGAGAACTTTTCTGCAACGACAAAGTCAAGGGGCAGAATGATCCTTTTTCTATGTTTCTTAACAAGCTCTGCAGCTATTTTTGTTGAAGCACTATCAACTTTTGACATCCCTACGGAAATACCCCGAGCTTTAAGAAATGAGAAAGCTAAAGCTCCGCCGATTAAAATGTAGTCAGCTTTTTTTAAAGCCTGTTTTATTAAATCTATTTTGTTAAGTTTTGCTCCGCCCATGATCCAGACGGAAGGTCTTTTCGGCTTAATTGCTTTACTTAGTTGAATCAGTTCTTTTCCTAACTGCATCCCGGCGATTGAAGGTAAAAAATTAGTTATCGCTTCTACGGAAGCATGTTTTCGATGGGAGACTGCAAAAGCGTCATTGACATAAATATCGGTAAGGTTGGCCAGAGAATGAGCAAAAGCTATATCATTCTCTTCTTCTTCTTTGTAGAAACGGAGGTTCTCTAACAAGAAAATACTCTTCGGTTTTGCAGCTTCAATCTCTTCTTTGATCTCTTTACCGATGCAGTCGTCGAATTTTCGGACTTTTTTTCCTGGTAACAATTTTTCTAGCTCTTTACCCAGAAGAGTGGTTCTTAATGAGGGAACCACTTTTCCGTTTGGTCTTCCTAAATGAGTAGCGATGATAATCTTGCAGTTTTTGTTAAGAAGATATTTAATAGTTGGAAGGCTTGTCCTAATCTTACGATTATCAGTAATTTTATTTCTTTTTAAAGGAACATTGTAATCTACTCTTAAAAGAATTCTTTTCTTTTCGATCGGAAGATTAAATGAGGTTAGCTGTCCCATAGTCTTATTATTTCTTTTTTGTTTATAAAATTGTTGTTCTGTCTCTATTTTCCGTCTATTCACCGTTTAAATCTCTTCTGATCACACTACGTTAAATGCAATCTGGGAGATCGTTTTTGTTTTTTTTGTTAGAAAGATGAAGAGTAAAATTAAATTTTTTAAAAAAGAAACTTTTATAAATCATCTTTGGTTACTTCAATTAAGAGTTTAATCATGATAATTGTTCCTAATCTTTAAGTCAAGCGTCATCTTGATTACAATTTGGGTTCAAAAAAAGAGGTGTTTATAATGACAAAAAAAATAATAGTATTATTACTTTCTTTAGTTTTATGTTTTATTTTAGCAGGATTAGCTTCTGCACAGACTAACTGTTGGTTATATGATGGTGATGAAACTAATTGTGAAAACGCTTTAGACTGCAACTGGCGTTCTGATAACTGGGGCAGTTGGTGCGAACAGAAAGGTTGCTGGAATTTTTGGACCCAGAGTGAATGTTCTCAATCTACCAATGCCAGTTCTACTTTTTTCATAAACAAATCCTGTAATTGGCAAACTTCTTCTTTTACTTCAAATGGATGGTGTAGCCAGATTGGCTGTTGGGCTTATGAAGGGACCAATCAAAATGCCTGTGAAAACAATCCTGCCGGTAAAAGTTGTACCTGGGAAGAAGAGTGTGTCGGTCCGCCAAACCGCAACTGTTGGGAAAATAATGACGAGACCAGTTGTACGGCTGTTGATGGTTGTGAATGGGGTGGATGTTGGGAAGAAAGCTGTTGGAACCAGCAGTCTTCCAGCGAATGTACTAATGCTGTAGGTTTTAACGGAAAAGCTTGTAGGTGGGATTCCCAGTATTCTTATTGTTATGAATCTGGTTGTTGGGATTATTCAAACAAGACCGGCTGTGAAGCTCAGGACTGTAGCTGGAATAATGGTTATTGTTCCAACAAATATTGTTCGGATTTTAGTTATACTAACTTTTCAGCATGTGAAAGTAACGCTTATAATTTAAGTTGCAGCTGGGATGCTAGCAATAATTGGTGTAATGAGAAGGGTTGTTGGAATTATCAAAATGAAGACGTATGCAACTTGCAAAATTCTAGTTGTTTCTGGGAAAATAACCAAATCAATGGTTGGTGTGAAGAAGTAGGCTGTTGGAGTTATAGTAATATTAATTCAAGTGCTTGTGTAAATAATACTGCTGCCTTGACCTGCACCTGGGATTCTAACTGGAATTCGTGTTACGAAGATGTAGGAAGTAAAAGTTGTACTGATTTATATTCTCAAAAAGAATGTGCTGATACCCGTTATTGCGTTTGGAATTTCACATCCTCTCTCTGCAACGAACCCGCTAATGAGTTTGTTAGCGACTTCCAGGCTTGGAATCCAAAATGTTATATCTTTGACCAGAATCAGACGGAATGTGAGAAGGTTCTGGGCTGCAGCTGGGCAGGTGGAGAATGTAATAGTAATGCAACCATTGAAGTTGAGGGGTTGAGTTGTACAAATATTAATGATTCCACAATGTGTAATTCTATCGCTGCTCTTGATTCTTGTTGTTCTTGGCAAGGAAATTCTTGCGCTCAAGACCGGTTCAGCACTAAATGTTTTGATCAGATGGAAACTCCCCCGGTAGGAGCAACTTATTGTGAAGATTATAATTCGTTTACTGATCAAGTCTTGTGCAATCAAATTGCTGGAAGTCCTTGGTTTATGCCTTGTGATTGGAATAATAATACAGAAAGATGTAACGTAAAAAATGATAAGATTTTTGATGCAGGAAGAGAAAGCTTGTTCCGTATAGATAATAAACAGAATTGTGAATTTGCCGGAGGAAAATGGATCGTGGAAAGTTATTGTGAAGGGAGTGTAGCGATTCCAACCGGTAAGTGTGAGTTTAAATTTAATGATGAAAAAAATTGTGATAAGGCCTGTTACGCCTGTGAATTTAAGAATGATGGGACTAATTGGAGTACTGCTGTAAAAGCTAAAGATGCTTGTGTAAGTTCTAAGTTGGGTATCTGTGGATTTACTGAAGATTCTAATGCTCTTAATGGTTATGGGTTCTGTAATGTTAAAAATGAAATTAAGGATTTAACATCAGGAAAAATCTGTGATGATGATTGCAGCGTCTGTTCATATATGGGTGATCCTACTTCAGATACAGCAACTAATAGGCCTTCTAGTTTTTGTAAGAACAGTAAGAAAGGGTGTAAATGGATACCTGATCTGAATTTTCCGACCGATGAAAGTAAAGGGCGCTGTTCTTCTGAATCAGAGAAAACTTGTGGAGATAGATGCGACAAATGTTTAGATTCTCAGACTTGTAAAACTAACGGTGCAAAGAAAGGTGATACTGCTTTGGATGCACAATGTACTTGGGATTCAAGTGTTGGTTTCTGTAAACCAACTAATGGTGCTGATCAAATGGAAATCTGTTTTGATGGTATTGACAACAACAATGATGGAAAAATTGATTGTGTCGATTCAATGTGTTTTTCAGACCCTTTCTGTGGAGCAGGATCTTTTTCTTCTAACCAGAATTGTTTCGGTTATTCTGACAATACTTCCTGTACAAGCAATAATTGTACCTGGATCCAAGAACAATGGGGCAGCTGGTGTGATGTGCCTGGTTCAAACTGTTGGAAGAACGATGGTGATGAAGCTGCTTGTTCAGCGACAGAAATTTGTGAATGGCATGGAGGAGGACAAGGTTTTTGTGAAGAAGATTGGAATAATAATGAATTTAATAATTGTTTTAACGCTGTTAATGCAAGTGATTGTACCGGAAATTGTACCTGGATGGTCGATAACTGGTGTAATGAAGTAGGCGGCTGGTGTGAATCAGATTCATCTTATTCAGGATCGTGGGTAGATTGCTGGAAATTATACGGTCAGCCGGGCAAGGAAGATTCAACCGGCTGTGATGCTGATTCAGCTTGTAGATGGCAGCAAGATACCTGGTGTCAAACTCAAGGCAGTAACGCTGGCTGGTGTGATCATAAGAAGTTCAGTTGCTGGCAATATAATAATGAAGATACTTGTACAAACTTAACTAATAGTGAATGGTGCCAATGGCGTTCTGATGAGTGGGGCAGCTGGTGTGAAACCAAGACAACTGGCGAAGCTTCTTGCTGGAACCAACAGGATCAAGATAGTTGTACTAATAATAACTGTAATTGGGTTTCTGGTTTTTGTGATCCACCAGGTTTTGGAGGAGAGTTCTCTGGCGGTGCCGGTGGCAGCGGAGTCGGTGGAATGGGCATGAGTTGTTTCAAGTATGCTGGAAACCAAACTGCTTGTGAAGAGCAAAGCGGTTGTGGTTGGTTTGAGGAAAAGAACCAGTTTTGTGATGTTGACTTTAGTGAAGACTGTCCTCAATATAGTTATAACGAAACTCTTTGTAGCAGCAAGAGCACTTGTAAGTGGAACAATAATGGTTTTGGGATGGGCTTCTGTGACCTAAAAGCATTTGAATGTTTCTGGAACCAGAGCTTACAGATGAATTCTACTGCTTGTAATGAACATTCTTTGTGTTATAACGACGGTGGTTTTGGATGTCAGCCCCTAGGTTTTAATGCAACAAACGAAGCAGATTGTGAAGCTTATAATTCAACTTTATATAATTGGGTCGATGGTTGGTGTGAAGGAGCTATGGCCGCTAAGTTTTTTAAGGAAATAGAAGGCGGCGAACCAATACCTATTGGAGTTGATGATGTTGGTGATGCTACTCCTGATGAAGTTGATATTCTTGGCTTTGGGATGAAAGATATGGGTTTTGCTTTTGGTTTCGGCACTTCGGTAGTAAGCTTGGCAGATGCAGCCTTATGTAATAATCAAAAGTTACAGAATGGTGAAAATGGCAGAGGGGAGAATACAACTAAATTCTACTGGTACTTAGATACAGATGGAAATAGGTCTAACAATTGTGCAACTAAACATAACTCTTCAGAGATGGGTTATGAATTTTATTTCCGTTACACTGTATCTTGGAGCAACCAAACAAATGATGTCAATGAAGTCTATACTGCTTATCGTTGTTCCAACGGTAACTTTACGGTTACTGACATTAAGCTTACTGGAACAAGACAGATGATGTGCTCAGAGATTAGTGGCGGAATGGTGGCTGTGGATAAAGGTGATCTTGAGAAGTATCCTTCCTTATACCCTTCTGGAACAGACCTGAGAATAACTGTTGCTACTGCGAGTGCTTCGAGTACTGCATCTTCACCGACAGATACCGCAAGCCCTGGATTTGCTACTCCGGGATCAGTAGATTTTGACCTTCAAAATTTGGACATGAGTAAATTAGCTAACGCTTCTACTTATCAAGCATCTAAGGGTTATGTAGAGTATACTGCTGATTGTTGGACCGAATCTGGTTGTGGAGATTATTCTTGTTATAATCATCCTTATTGTGTAGCTAACTCTTATGGAGTGCATGCTTCAGGATTTGAAGATACAAGAACGCCGAAGATTAAAGCACTTAGTATTGAGCCTTATCCAGATTCAGCTTTGATAAGTTATTTTACGGATAAGCCGGCTAATGGAACTTTTATTTTTTACCATAATGATAGTGCTTGCAGTACAGTTAACAATACTATCCTGGATGTTGGAGCAACTAATGCCAATGTAAGAGAATACAAACTATGGCATACTGCTGAGATTTACGCTAATAATCTTGGTTATAGTTTAAGTTCAGATACGATGTATTATTTCAAGCTGCAAGTTTGTGATGATCAAGGCAAGTGTGGAATAAGTAAATGTTCTTCGTTCCTGACAGAAAAAGCTAACGAATGTGCTTTCTGTAACTTTGTAACTAAGATTAATGTACCTACTGGATGGGGCGTTAGTTACGACCTTGACCAAGACGGAAATTACGAGCATATTCAAGGACAGGTGTGCGGTGTAAGTGCAGGTATGAAAACCAATTACACTAATGGAAGAAAAGCAAACTTAAAGCTTACTAAGAGTGATAACAGTACCTGGCTTGAGTTTATCAACGCTTCATTGACTAAAACGGGTTTAGGAAGTAAGATAGGTAATATCAATGATGCGGGAGCGTTAGTAGCTTCAACAACTACAGATGCTGATGGAAACACGATCGGATATGCTGGAATGATCTCTTCTACTAGAGATAAGATAGTCAATAATCTTCATCCAGAGGTTTGTCTGGTTAAGATTCCTGGAACAGGCAGTTGTACAGAGTTATGGCATTGTAACGATGCACTTACAGCTTGTGTGGATAGGACAGCTGAAGCAACGCTTACCGAAACTGGTGCTAATTATTGTATCTGGCAGATCCCTTACTGTGAGTTTTCTACTTGGGCAAGTGGTCAGCCCGGTACTCCTTCTGAAGAGAGTACTTCTTCTTCATCTTCTGGAAGTGGAGGAGGCGGTGGCGGCGGCGGAGCCGGATCAGGTTTAACTTATCCGATCACCGAAGAACAATTAGTATCAGGAACGTCCAGAAATTTGGTTGTTAACGATAAATTTAAATTCACTTTAGGTGAGGAAGTTAATCTTGCTACAGTTGTGGCAGCATCCTCTTCAAGTGTGAACCTTAATTTTTCATCTGGGAAACAAGGTTACATTGCTTTAGGAAAAACGGCCAAGTTTGAGCTGACAGGGGACAGTTATTATGACTTGTCAATTAAGTTTGAAAGTTATAACTCTACGAGCAAAAAAGCTACTTTAACTGTGAAGAAGATCAATGAGCTCTTTACGGTTTCTGCACCAGTAAAGGAAGACGGTTCTGAAGTTCCATCAGAATTAACCGGTGAAGTAGTTAAAGAAGATTTGACTGACACAATAAATCAAGAAGAGCTGACGGTTGATATGGGCAGTAACGGTTACTTAGTTTGGGTGCTGGTTGCTGTAGTAGCTTTAGTGATTGGCCTATCTCTTTTCTTGATCTTAAGAAGAAGGTAATCTTTTTTATATTTTTGTTTTTTTTAACTTGAATTTTAATTGCTGAAAACAGAGTCTGGAAGTTGAAAGTTACTTATTTTAGTTAAATGCAATTAAAATCGTCTCTTTTTATTTTTTCTTAAAAATAGAACTAAGTTCTAGAACGATAACTTTAAATAGTTGTTTTCTTTAGGAGTACCTGATAGATTTTATCTAAAAAAAAGAGGTTTTGATGATGAAAAATGTAGTTCAACGAGGGTTACTTTGTGCGTTATTATTTTCTGTACTTGCTTATTTTGTTTTTGCTTTAACTTCAGTCAATGTTATTTCACCGACCACTAATCAAAATGTAAGTGGGGTTATTTTATTGAACGCTACAACGGATCAAGAGGCAGTAAACGTAACTTTTTATTGGTATGATGCTTCTGACGGCTCATTAGATTTTAATATCACAATATATAATGATACCTCTTCAGATACAGTATTTGAAAATGCCTCTTTTAATACAGCTCTTTTGTCTGATGGAATTTATAATCTAACGATAAATGCAACTAATTCAACAGGTTCTGTTGTTAGTAATACTAGTGTTACAGGAATTACGGTTGATAATACGGCTCCAGTAGTTACTTTAATTAACTCCTCATTTAATACGACGGATACAACTCCTTCGGTTACTTTTAATTTTACTGATACGGTGTTTGCTACAGCCAGTTGTGTTTTATACCTTAACGGGACTGCTTATAACACTTCAACAGTTAATAATGCTACTAATACGGAACTAACTGTAAACACAACTCTTTCAGATGGTTCTTATTCTGCAAATGTTAATTGTACTGATAGTTCAAGCAATGAAGGAAACAGTAGCTCGATTACAGTAATTGTAGACACACGCGTTCCCGTGACTACTTTTAATTCTCCAACTAGTGGAAGTTATCATCTTGTTGATTTTGTTCTTAACGTAACTGTAACTGATGCTTTAACAGTACAGTATCGTATTGAGAATGGTTCAAATTCTAGTCAAGTAGTTGTTAACTACACTAACATGAGCAATCCTAGTGGTAACTTTTGGAATGCAACCATTAACATTAGCACTATTTCCGATTGGAATTATACTCTCAGAATCAATGCGACTGATGCTTTAGGTAATGCAAACACGACTGAAACTTTAGTTTTTGGTGTAGATACCACTAATCCGACTATCAGTTCAGTTAGTTGTAACAATATTAATGTTGGCGGTAGTCAAAGTTGTAGTTGTACAGCCGCGGATAATTCACAATCTTTTGGAGGAAGTGTAAGTACATCCATCAGCAGTGCAAGTACTTCTACTAGCGGAACTAAAACAGTTACTTGTACAGCTACCGATAGTGCTGGAAATACTGCTACTAGTGATGCTTCTTATACTGTCTCTTCAACAGGCGGGGGTAGTGGAGCAGGCGGCTCAGCAGGAGGAGTATCTACCGGTGTTTCAGGACAATTTGAAAAGAAAGTATGGGCATCGATTAATCAAGGAGAACTTGCAAAAGTAGAATTAAAAAACGGAGCAATCGGTTTTACTGAGATTGAGTTTAACATGAAAGAGAAAGTTTATGGGGCTTGGGTAAGCGTAACAAAAAAAGATACTCTGCCTTCTTTAGTTAAACCGTTTCAGAATAAGGTTTACAGATACGTTGAAGTTTCATTAGGACCGTCTTTGAAAAAAGATGTTTTTGACAACTCTAAAATTAATTTCAAGGTAGAAAAATCTTGGTTGACTGAAAATAGTTTAAGCAATGACAAGGTAGTTTTATTCCGTTATGACAATGAGCAATGGAATAAATTACTTACTACTGTTGGGACGGATGATGGAACTTATGTTCATTATGTTGCTGAAACGCCCGGTTTTAGTTATTTCTTAATCGGTCAAGGTGAGGTAGAAGCAGCCAAACCTGTTGAAACAGAAGCAGTTCAGCCAGCAGTTGAGGTCTCTGCTATTGAAGAGAAGATTCCTGTTGTTGAAGCAGGTACAGAAGAAGTAAAGGTAGAACCAAAAAAGTCGATTGCATCTTGGTTAGTTCCGATTGTAATACTTCTGATTCTAGTAGCAGCGGGTGTAATCTTTTATCTTTCAAACAAGAGAAAAAAAGAGTTACTGGCAAGAAGAAAAAATCTGCGGAATAAGATGAAAAAGTAACTCTTTTCTTTTTTTATATATTTTAATTATTT
>JAHJDB010000083.1 GCA_018812765.1 Nanobdellota archaeon | reverse complement strand
ATAATTATATAAAATATGGTTGAATTAATTATAACTGAGAAGCCCAGTTCAGCAAAAAAGATAGCTGAAGCTTTAGCTACCGAAAAACCAACACAAAAAAAAGATAAACAAAGTTCTTATTTTGAATTAAATTATAATAAAAAAGAAATTTTAGTGACTTCTGCTGTCGGCCATCTTTACGGTTTAGCTGAAAGGAATAAAAAAGGATGGGACTACCCCGTTTTTGACATTGAATGGCAACCGTCCTTTAAAAATTCTAAAGAACTGACTTATGTTAAAAATTATATTGATCTGATTACAAAACTCTCAAAAAAAGTTACAGAAATAACCATCGCCTGCGATTATGATATTGAAGGAGAAGTGATTGGTTTAAACATAGTTCGTTTTGCTTGTAATAAAAAAGATGCTAACAGAATGAAATTTTCCACCTTGACTAAAGGAGATTTAATCGAAGCTTATGAAAAAAAGAAAAATCATCTTGATTGGGGACAGGCAAACGCTGGAGAGACCAGGCATAAACTAGATTGGTTTTACGGCATAAATGTTTCCAGAGCACTTACCTCTTCAGTAAAAGCCGCCGGTTCATTTAAGGTAATGTCTGCTGGCAGAGTCCAAGGCCCGACTTTGAAGCTTCTTACAGATAGAGAAAAAGAGATCCAATCCTTTAAACCAGAACCTTTTTGGCAGATTTCATTAGACGGAGAATACAAAAAAAACGCTCTGGGTGCATGGCATGAGAAAGATAAAATATTTGAAAAAAATATTGTTGAAGCAATAATAAAAAAAATAAAAGGAGAAAAAGAAGCGAAAATCAACACTATAAAAAGAACTAAACGTAATCAGATGCAGCCTACCCCTTTTGATTTAACAACATTACAATCTGAATCTTACCTTCATTTCAGGATAACACCTAAAGAAACCTTAGCTATTGCACAACAGTTATATCTTTCTGGGGTAACTTCCTATCCCAGAACTTCTTCACAGCAATTAGACCCCAAACTTGGTTTCAAAAATATTTTAACCTCCTTGAGTAAACAGCCTGAATATGAAAAGATGTGCAAAGAACTTCTTAAATTACCACAATTAAAACCTAACAATGGGAAAAAAACAGATCCAGCACATCCAGCGATATACCCGACCGGGATTGAACCAAAAACACTAAAACCTAAAGAAAAAAAAGTTTATGACCTCATTGTCAAAAGATTTATGGCAACTTTCTCAGAACCTGCAATAAGAGAAACGATGGAAGTTTCCTTAGATGTAAATGAAGAAAAATTTATTGCAAAAGGAACGAGAACAATTAAAGAAAATTGGCACGTGTATTATAGACCGTACGTCAAACTAGAAGAGATTACTCTCCCAGAGATGAAAGAAGGAGAAACAATCAATATTAAAAAAATTGAGAAACACGACAAAGAGACCCAGCCACCAAACAGATTTAATCAGTCCTCAATCATCAAAGAATTAGAAAAAAGGAATCTTGGAACTAAAGCGACAAGAGCAGATATCTTAGACCGACTTTTTCAAAGAGGTTATATTGAAGGGGTACAGATAACAGCTACAGAGTTAGGTTTAGAAACTACAAAAATTCTAGAAAAGTTTGCACCTTTAATTGTTGATGAGAAATTAACTGCAGATTTCGAAAAGGATATGGAAAAGATTAGAGAAGGTAAAGAAAAACAAGAACAAGTACTTGAGAAAGCGAAACAGTTTTTAATAAAATTATTGGGAGATTTCAAGAAAAAAGAAAAAATCATTGGAAAAGAGATAATTGAATCCATTAGAGAAACTATGGATCACACCAATTTTATCGGACAATGTCCAAAATGCAAAGAAGGAAAATTAATGATTAGGAAAGGGAAATTTGGCAGGTTTATTGGATGTGATGGATATCCAGAATGCAAGACTATTTTTAAGATACCTAAACTAGGAATTATTAAACACACTGAAAAAATTTGTGATAAATGTAATCACCCCATTATTGAAACCGGAAGCGGAAAAAATAGAAGAACAAATTGTATTAATCCGGAATGTCCATCTAAATTAAGTAACAATGAAGATTCGGCTAAAAAGGGTTCCAATTATAAAGAAGAAGGCCTGGTTTGTCCAAGCTGTAAAGAAGGAAAAATGGTCCTCAGAAAAAGTTTTTATGGGGAATTTTTGGGATGTAATAATTATCCAAAATGTCAAACTATGATGAAGATTGTCAATGGAAAAGTAGATAAGGATAATCCAGTTGTAAAAAAAATTGAAAACAACAAAGCTAAAGGATCTAATAATAAAAACACATTTAATAATAAACCCATTAACTTGAAAAAAATAGAAAAAAAATAGAAAAAAGATAAAAAATCAATCTTCAAATTTCTTAAAAAAGTGATATCGATTAGTTTTTAATCTTGATTCAACATTTCTTAAAAATAAAAATAATTTAGCGTTTACTTCATCTAATCGATTAGATAAGTAGGTATAACCGTCTTCACAGAGATAATTCAAATCAAAAGACAACTTCAATAAAACTCCTACTTCCTTAGCAGAAGCATAAGCCACATTTAAAAAATATACAAATTCACGATTACTTGCTTTTGCACTTCCCTCTGCAATATTCAAGGGGATTGATACAGACGCTCTCCGCACTTGAGAAGTAATATTTTGCTCTTCTGAAGAAGGAAACTCTTTAGTAATTTTATAAACATCTAACACCAAATTATAAGCTAAATGGTAAACCTCAATGTTATTATAATTTCTAGCCATAATCTATTGTTTTGATACATTGAATATAAATTAATCCCTTAAAAATCCGTAAGATTTCCGAAGAAAAAGCACTTAAGAGAAACATATAATTTAATGAATCAAGATCAATAACCCTGAATAAAAAAAATAGCCTTAAATAAAACTAAATTTAAATGAAAATAATCTTGAATAAAAGAAAGGGGAGGGGGTGTTCACTAAATAAAAGCTGGGTTCAAAAAAAAAGAGGGCAGTTTGTTTTAATTTTAATGTTGGGTGTCTAAAAAAATTTTTGAGAAGAATCTAGCTAAAGCTAAGTCTAAAGATAATAAAAAAAAAGAAGTGATAAAAAAAAGTTAATGAAAACCATATGCTAGATCAACACAAAAATTGTGGACGTTAGTAAGCGCATGCTTAATACCTCGTTGCCTTGGTACTTACACATCGCTTCTATCAAACCGCTCTTTTAGCGATGTCCTAAGGTGTCTCTTTTCAAGGTATGCTTCGTGCTTAGATGCATTCAGCACTTATCATTTGTGGCGTAGCTGCCCTGCGTGCCTTGTCAGACAACAGGTCGACCAGTGGCCACGAACCTTCGTTCCTCTCGTACTAAAAGTTCCTTCCTTTCAGACACCCAACATTTCCAGTAGATATCAAACAAACTGCCTCACAGCGTTCTGAACCCAGCTCACGATCCCTTTTAATGGGTGAACACCCCCACCCTTGGCAGCTTCTGCACCGCCAGGATAGGAAGAGCCGACATCGAAGTAGCAAACCGCGCCGT
>JAHJDB010000082.1 GCA_018812765.1 Nanobdellota archaeon | reverse complement strand
AGTAATAAGGTTTAATATGTTTATAAATTTTTTTATATGCTTACTTATACTTTTTAAATTATTTTGTAGTGTTTTAACTTTAGTTTAGGTTGTTGAAAGGGTGTGGAAAATAGGCAAGAAAGTGGAGAATAAAGAAAAGTGAAGAAAAAAGTAATCACACCAAATAAATCCCTTCCAAAGCCTTATCGATGATGCCTTTACAATTTTCAACTTTATTTAAGATCTTATAATCTACTGAAGCTTTTCTTACTTGTCCCAGCCGATCGATAATCTGAGCATACATCCTGATCAGATCTCCTTCCAGAAAATTTGTCAGCTTTATCGCTTCAAAGAAACTTTGTCCGCTAAATATCGGATAGATCAAGGTCGTTGCAATATTAAGATCGTCGAACTTTTTTTCTTTTGCTAGGTAAGGATTTTGATAGAGGATCTTTCTGAGATTACGCAAGGATTCTGTCCTGAAAACCTGTTTGAACTTATGGGTCATTCTGGGCTCGTAAACTAATGCTGCTAATAATAATAAGATTTGATATTCATCAAGCTGTTCAATCAAATCTGTAGCAAAAATTTCTCCCATGGCAATCTCGTCAGCGAAAACTTTTGAAGAGAAAATTCCTTTTGCGGTCAGTTTTTCTTTTTCGATATAACCCAGATTATTTAATCTCTTAATGATGCTGTTATATCTTGCCAAAAGAATTGTTGTCGGTACTTTATCATAATTGTTTCCAAATTTTTGATAGGAATAAAAACTTAATCTTAAAAGAAGTTCAATCTCTTTCGGAGTATGTAAATTAACCATGTTTAAGACTGTGTTTACGGAAAGCTTAAACTGTGATTTTATCGGTTCAACATCTTTTAATGTAATCCTTTTCACTTCTTCATAATTGAACGTCGACCGAGAGATCATGCTCACGACATAACCTACTTTGTCTATCCCCCTTCTTCCTGCTCTTCCAGCAATCTGGAAATACTCTTTAGTGTTCAGGTATCTAAAGTTATATCCATCGTATTTTCTTAAGCTAGAGAAACAGACCGTCTTAGCCGGCATGTTAATCCCGACAGCAAAAGTCTCGGTCGTATAAAGGACATTTATCTTCCCTTGGTTGAATAGTTCTTCAACAATTTCCTTTATGACTGGCAATAATCCGGCATGATGGAAAGCAATCCCTTGCTGAATGGTTTCTTTAAGTATGGAAGTAGAGATCAGTTTTTTGATTTCGCTAGGAGCGTTATCTAACTTTTGGTTCATAAAATGGATCAATTCAGGATTTTTTTGAAACATGTTTACTTTCGCTAATTCTTTAGCTTTTTGCTGACAATCTTTTCTAGAAAAGCTGAAGAAGAGGGCCGGCATCTTTTCTATCCTTAAATCTTTCAAGAGGTCGATATGGTTTGGTTCCGGTGGTCTTACTCTAATCTGTTTTTTCTTTTTTCTGAACACTTGATGGTACTGAGGAATTTCTCTAGCATTCTTGATCTTTTCTGCAGTAGTAATCCCTAATTCGTAATCATAAAAGGAATGTTCTAAAGGTACGTTCCTTTTTGTAGCGACCACTGTTTTAACTTCATGTTTTTTGATGGCTTGGATCCATCTGCTGAATTCTACTGCGTTAGGAATTGTTGCAGATAAACAAAGGAACCGTATCTTTGGAGAACTGTAAATAATTGATTCTTCCCAGACATAGCCTCTTTCAATATCGTTGATGTAATGGATCTCATCAAAGATTACGTAAGCGATATCTTTGATATCAACATCATTACTGATAACCATGTTCCTGTAGATCTCGGTAGTCATGATGATTATCTTAGCCTGAGGATTAATCACTATGTCTCCGGTCATTAGGCCGACTTTATCTTCACCGTATTCTTTAGAGAAATCTCTGTACTTTTGATTTGAGAGGGCTTTTATCGGCGCTGTGTAGATGATCCTTTTATTATCTAGTTTGTGCTTATCGATAATATAATCTGCAATCAATGTTTTTCCGCTTCCTGTAGGTGCAGAGACAACTACTGAGAAATTATTTTCTATTGCCGTAATGGCATCTTCCTGAAACTGGTCTAATACAAATTTCTTAAATCTCATCTGTTTTTAAAAAAGAGAAGACTTATTTAAATCTGTTTATTCTCCTTAGTATATTTACAGGCGGGTTACTTCCCGCATCTGATACTCAAAAACCGTCTTGATGGATTTTAGTGATAATGTATCTTTTGTTTAAGATAATTTTCCGGTTTAAGGTATATCTCTAAGGGGCTATCAGATTCAACTAATCTGGTCTCTTTTCCTTTTAGCTCTTTGCTGTCATTGCAGCCATTACAATTATAATCAATAAGAGCTGAAAGGCCTATAAGAGCAGCTATGGCAATGCTAAATTTTAACGGTTTTTTCCAAGAGTTATTACTTTTGTTGTAGATTTCAATTCACCTTTGTTAAATTGATCGATTGAAATAATCAAGCTTACTTAATTATAATTTTACTTTATTTAAATAGTTTTGTAGTTTTTTTGAGGTGTTGATGGAATTGTGAAGCCTGACAAATTTTATAAACGAAGAGCCTTTTCAATCAGATTCTGATGGTAAAATTTAAAGGAAAAAAATCTTACGGGAATTATAAGACTTCTTCTTGTCCCTTTTGCGGTAAAATTGCCACCCATAAAAATGAGCAGGGTTTAGAAGTCTGCAGGTTACACACGAAACAGTCTCTGGAAGAAATCAAATGTTCCTGTGGAAGCTGGTTAGAACAACGCTCAGGAAAGTTCGGTCCTTATTTTAATTGTATCAAATGCGGCAATATCAATTATAAAAAAGGAATGGAGATGAAAGAGCTGATCAGGCCTACCTATGAAGATATTCTTGGCAAGGATGATATAGGCAAGACTAGTTCAGTAAAAACTAAACCTGCCGTTTCTTCTTTTTCATCATCATCTTATAATGATGAGCGTACTTATACTCAGAAAAAAGAAAATCCTAAAAAAGAACGAAAAGAGATCACCATCTCTTCAAATGATGTAGAATATTTTGATTGATCTTTTAAGGTAGAGTTTTTTATCCTTTTCTTCTAAACTTCTTTTCTAATTCGTCATTAGTAACCTTAATTAGAATAGACCTTCCGTGTGGACAAGTGTAAGGTAGTCTGCAATCAGATAATTCTGCTAAGAGTTTATAGATCTCTGGAACAGTCATATTGTCGCCAGCCTTAACTGAAGCACGGCAGGACATCCGGGTGATTATCTCTTCCTGGATCTCTTCTAACCGGTTTGTTCCTTCTTCTAAATCAGCAAGCACTTCAAATAATAGCTCTTGGGGCTGTAGTCTTCCAAACAAAGTTGGAACTGTTTTTAGAATAAAAGTATTTTCACCAAAATGTTCTAACCGGAACCCTAACTTTTCTAACAAGTCTAGATTATCTTCAATAATTATCCTTTGTACTATGGAAAAATCGATCACTTCTCCTTGCAGCAGTTCTTGGATCGAAACTTTTTTATTCATCAACTCTTCCATGAACTTTTCATAAAGGACTCTTTCTTGTACGACGTGCTGATCGATAAATAAAACTCCGCCGGGAGTTTCTGCTACAAAGAAAGTCTTGTTGACCTGCCCAAGAATCTTCATCGGCGGTAATTTTATTGTCCCCGGCAGTTCTTCAGCCAGGGAATATTCTTCTGCAATTCTTGATTTTGCAGCTTCAATTCTTGTTTCTTTTTCCCCTAGTTCCGTTTCGATTAAAAATTCATCTTTAGGATCATAATTGTCTTTGTTATGTTTGTCGTCATCAACAAAAACAGTCTGGGTGCTTTCTTCAAACAGGTATTTTCCTGCTCTCCTGCTTTTTTTAGTTCTATTCTCCTCATCAGGATTTTCTTTAGTTAAGTCATTATCGTTCTTTATTTCAGCATTCTCTTCTTTTTCCCATCCATTTTTTTCTTCTTCTGTTAGGTCAAAAAGGCTTAACCGCCTGATCTTTCTTCCGGCATTACTTTGAGCTTCTCCTTCGTTTTTTCCTGTTTCTTCTCTTCCTTCCAGTTCTTCTATTTCCCCCGTCCTTTCTGTTTTTCTTTCCGGCCTTAAAGTGTTGGGAAGAAATTGCTGTTCAAAATTAAATTCTAAAACAGGGATAAGATTATTTCTCTCTAAAGTTTCTTTCACGGCTATAAATACTGCATTATAAACCAAGTCTGTCTGTTCAATCTTAATTTCGTGTTTTTGCGGATGAACATTCACGTCAATCTTTTCTGGGTCAAGTTCCAGATTCAGTACAAATAGGGGATGCTTATTGACGAACAAGGTGGAATGATAAGCATCATAAACAGCTTTAGTTATATCGTTATTTTTAACCCATCTTCCATTAACAAAAAGAACTTGCTGGCTTTTATCGTTTCTGGCTTGGTGGGGTTTAGCGATAAATCCGGTAACGATTACATCTTCGTTACCATATTCTACTTCCAGCATCTCTTTAGCGACACCTATGCCATAAAGAGAAGAGATCTTGCTCCTGCTGTCTTCTACTGCTGGAGAATTTACTAATGCATGCCCTTCATGGATTAACTTAAATGAAACGTCCGGATTTGCTAAGGCATACCTAATGATGATGTCTACAATATGTCTTAATTCCACGGCATCAGTTTTCAAGAATTTTTTTCTGACCGGGGTATTAAAAAATAAGTTGTGCACTTCAATCGTTGTACCCTGCTCAGCTCCTGCTACTCCGGAACTGATGATATCTCCGCCTTCTACAACAAAATTGAATCCTTCTATTTCTTCTCTTTGTCTGGTTGTTAAGGACAGCTGTGATACCGCCGCGATGCTGGCCAAAGCTTCTCCCCTAAAACCAAGAGTCTTGATGTTGAATAAGTCATCTACAGAATTTATCTTGCTGGTGGCATGCCTTAAGATCGATCTCCGGGCATCTTCTTCACTCATGCCTTCTCCGTTGTCAGAAACTTTAATGAGCTTCTGGCCGGAATCCTTGACCTCAACGACTATCTTGCTTCCTCCGGCATCTAACGAATTTTCTACCAATTCCTTGACTACGGAAGCAGGCCTTTCAATAACTTCTCCTGCCGCTATCTTGTTGATAAGATCATCACTGAGCAGGTTGATTTTTGCCATGTCTTTTCGGATTTTTTTCAATTTATATTGATTGTTGTGATTGAGTGTATTTTTTAAGAAACCTTTATTAAAGAACGGTAAATATAATCTTTTAAATGCCTATTTTGAGCAATATATGATGATTTAAAGAAACTTTTTACCGGTTGCTTGTCGGGATTGAGCTTCTGGGTCATTTGTAATAAACAATTTGGTGAACAATAATGAAAACAGATGAAACCACTTTAATAGAAGATAAAAATGAAAGGTGTCTTAGGTTTGTAGGATTAAACAGCGTAAAACAGGTGCTGAAAAAATACGGCATCTCTCTTGAAGAGATTCAGATGATTGGAATAGGAAGCTTAAGGGATGTCTTTCACGAAAATGCAGTATATCAAACAATAGAACCGATTCTTTTTGATTCTTCTGATGAAGATTCTGATCTTGCAATCAACAGGTCACAACTTCATCTGCAAGGCCATAGAAAAGGAAATGGCCGTAAAGGTAAGTTTGATGTTTATCTGAGTTATGTCCCTAAAAGAATAAAGAGGTTAGAAGCGAACTGGGCTACGACTAAGGCTGGGGAGAGAGATCTTCAGGCTCAGATAATCTTAAATGATTTTAACAGAGATTTTGAGTTCTTAAAAGAATATTTCCAGGTCAGGCAAGCTTATTTTGATTCTGGTTTTGGTGATAATCTTGCTAAGTATATAGTTCAGGGAACTGGAAGCCTGGAAGATCTTTGTGGTTTGGAAGTGATGATTGATTCTGTTGGTGTTAATGAAAAAGAATTAAGCTGGTCTGCTTTAAGACCGGATGTTCCTTTTGCAGAGTTAGATACTTCTGACAAGTCTTCTTATGTAACCGTGAAGTCTGAACTGCCTTGTGTTTTCAGCCTTTATGTAAGCGGTTCTCGTCCAGGAAATTTCTATGGCAGGAATAAGTTTGATCTGGAAATCATCTCGGCTAAATATGAAAAGCCGAAGCCAGATCATGATGAAAATGGAACTGCTAGAAGATTGATTGGTGAAAGTCTAAAGTCGTTAGAGAGTTATCTTTTGAAGAAACAGGCTTTTGATCAGAAGGCTGAGAAAAAAAGATGATTTTTTTATTTTTCTTCTTTCTTATCCCAGCTTATCTCTGCTTACTTTTAAAATTTATTCCTCGCTGGGTCTAATATAAAAAGCCTTTTTCTT
>JAHJDB010000081.1 GCA_018812765.1 Nanobdellota archaeon | reverse complement strand
GACTGAGATAAAGCAATTTTTGAAGTAGAAATACCAGATAATTTCTGTTTAACAATCCAAACACGTTTTTTAAAATTAAGTTTATACATGATAACCACCAAAGGTTATTATGTATGCGAATTAAAAACGTGATACTACAGTTATTTTAGTTGGGGATAATTGTTTCGCATATCGATTTTGTCTCAACTAAAGTTTGAAAGACCTACGTTACAGGTCTTTCATTATTTTATATCTGTATCAAATCCTGCAAAAATCATTTTAACCAAAAAACAAAAACGTTTATAAACAGGATTTCTTTTTGAATATCCAGAATGGAACTGAAAGGAGAAACTTGTAATTTTTGTGGAGAAAAAAAGCTTACCCTTAGGGAAGAAGAGATAGAAATTCCTTACTTTGGCCGGGTTTTTATCCTCTCTATGGAATGCGGCGGCTGTGGTTATAGGAAGTCAGACGTAGAGCCGGTTGAAAAGAAAGAACCCTGCAAGTTTACCTTAGAAGTTAGTTCAGAAGCAGATCTTAGCATCAAGGTAGTAAAATCAGGTGAAGCTATATTAAAGATCCCTCACGTAATCACATCCGAACCAGGTCCAGCTTCTAACGGATATATCACTAATGTTGAAGGGATTATAGAGAGGATCAAGAAACAGATTAACTCAGCAAGCGAAGGTGAAGATGATCCTTTAGCAAAAAAGAAAGCTAAAAATCTGATAAAAAAATTAAATAAGGTGTTAGTGGGCAGAGAAAAATTAAAGATAATTATTGAAGACCCTTCTGGTAATAGTGCCATAATCTCAGACAAAGCCCAGCGCAGTAAACTTTAACTAGTAAATATCTTCTTTGAAATTTATTTTTCTTCTTTTCTCTTGAAAGCCTGGGGAAGGTCAATCATATACTTTCCTTCTTCCAATTTGATTATCAAAGGATCTTTCTTGAAGAGGTGTACTAAATCTAATTCATATTTCCCTGGTTTTAGAACCCTGATCGCTTCAATGTCTAACACGACCGGTTTATTTGCATCTTCATCCTTGACGTGTAAGATCTCTCCGATATCTTTCTCTATGGTTTCTTTATCTTCTTCAGAAAGACTACTGACCAGTTCCTTTCCATAATCAAGATCCTTTTTCTTGATATAGAAAAAAAGCCTGGCTCCACAGCTGCAGCCCTTAAGAATTTCTTCTGCTCCATCCGGGTAGAAAGTACTGCATCTTACACATTGGTGTGGCATATGAATAAAATCGGATTAATCCTTTTTATATATTGTTGTTCTTAATTCTATCTTTTTTTATTTTTCTTCCGATTACGGTTTCCGTTATCTTTGGTGAAAAGTTCAATCTGATCGGGATTATTTTCTATTTTTTTCACTATCGAGGCCGGGCCGATGATCGTTAACCCTTGCCTGTCTCCGAGTAAGACGGTAGCAAAAGCTCCCTTGACCTTCTGCAAGGTATTCTGCTGGCTTTTTTCAGGGTAGATTACACTTAGCTCTATGCCTTTAAATTTTGGAGAAATTTCTTCCATCGTGATTTCAATCAGATCAGCCTCTTCCTGACTCCTTAATCTGCCTTCCATGATGACGATCTTGTCTTCTTTTACTACTTTTAGAAGCTTATTTACCCTTTTAGCTGATGATAAGTTCTCAATCTCATAAAAAGGTATGAATTTAAATGTAACCATTCTTTATTTGACCTCTTTTCCTTATGTGGTAAATCATTATAGTTTTTAAAGATTATTATTTAGTGGTGATTATTTAATGACTATATTGCGATATGACTATTTTGTCAATCTAAACAGTTCGTCATAAAACTCTTCAATATTTTTGCCATATTTAGCAGATATCCCTACAACATTATACTGAGGAAATGCTGCTTTGATAACGTCCATACTGGATTTTTTAAGATCTACTTTATTAGCAGCTATCAATACAGGGATATTTCTTGCTTGTAGATTTCCGATGATAGTAATATTTACTTGTGAATAAGGGTCTTTAGTAGCATCTAGGATGACAACTACAAAATCCATGTCGTCTAACCATTTGATTGAATCGATAACTCCTTTTGTGGCTTCTTTAGCTCTTTTTTTAGCTTCAACTTTCTTCATCCCTTTCTTTAAGAAATCTTCATAATCGATCTTTGTTGATATTCCGGGAGTGTCTACCAACGAAAAAGTCAATTCCTTGCCTTTCTTGTTCTTAATACTGACTTTTTCTTTAATCTTAATCTCTCTAGTTTCATGAGCAATATGAGAAACAGAAGACATCTCTTCGCCTAACCAATCCATGCAGATCCTATTGGCTAAAGTACTTTTACCCCCGTTAGGAGGCCCGTAAAGACCTAATTTAACATGGCTTTTTCTACCAAAAGGATTAAAATTTAATTTCTTCAATAAACTTATTAAAAAAGATTTCACCATCTTTTCCGACACCCCTATCTTTTAGAAGATTATGTGATGCTTATTAAAGTTTTTGGTATTAGAGTTGATAAGTGTTTAACTTAATTGGTAGTAGAGAATCTAAATGCTTATTAATGTTTTTTATTACTTCAAGTCGGTTGATTATAATGAACAAAATGTTGTCAAAAGCGGTTCTTTTGTCTGCGTTATTAGGCTGTTCTGCATCTAAAAACAGAATTAACGACTTAGATATTAAACCGCCCAACGATCTCTGTAAAAAAGTGGAGTTGGAAGCGGGGGAATACCAGGGTTATATAGATGGAAGATTTAGCACTTATTCTGTTAATTTGATCAAGAGTGAATTTGAAGCTGAGAAATCTTGTTTTTATATCACGCCGATCATTGATTTATCCTTAGTGACAATTTGGGATTATCGTTGTGATAATGAAGCTGATCAGGTTTACTCTTTTTTATTTACACCATCCGATAAACCGATAAAAGAATACTCTCGCGTTGATTTTACAGATCAGGAAATAAAATTCTATGATCATTTATTGAAAGAAGGACAACGCTTAGCTTGCCCTAAAAATAAGTTAGAGTAAGACTTCTGTTTAGCATAGACGAACTGACGAGGGCTTAGACAGATGTATATTCATTATATTGTTAAATTTTATAACAACTAAATAATGACTGGTTTTAATAATAGAGGCTTTAAAAAGAAATTTTATTTTTTTAGTTTCTTAAAGGGGTAAAAAATGAAAATGAATAGATTATATTTGTCCGCTTTGGCTGGTTTGATGTCTTTAACTGTCTCTGGCTGTAAAGGTTGCGCAAAAAAGAAAGATAAAAATAATGAAATGAAGGATCCGGACATAATCCTTCCGGTCAATGATGATTCCTGTCCAAAAATAATCTTGGAAAATGGAAGATACGAAGGTTTTGTCCAGGGAAATTTTGGCACTTATATAATCATCGAAGAGCAGGGGCTTAAACAATGTGCTTATATTACGGTTTATGACACAATAGAAGGATTTCAGCTTCCTATAGCTGTTCTTGATGATAATTGTGATAAGAAAGCGGAATACCTGGTTTTTAAAGGTTCAGAGGAACGTCTTTATGAGCGTACTGAACTTGCTCCAAAGATTGGAATGACGCTAGATTCACTTCTGGAAAGAGGGCAGAAGCTGGCTTGTGAAGCGAACTTGGTTGAAGCATACGATAAAGTTCCGGGCAAGAAAAATCCAATTCAGTTGTGATTCTTTTAAATTTTTAAATTATTAAATTATTATGTTATTCTAAATAAGGGCACAATACCTCATCCTTTAGGTTGAACATTAGCCCTTGTTTGAATAATTTTTGGTATTTTTTTTGCATTTGGCCTATTAACAGAATAATTTATAAGTATTATTAACATTTTCTAGTATAGAAAAAAGGTAAAAAGATGCCCGAAAGACATTTAATCGTAGATCGGCTGAAGCTCAGCTATGAAGGACTGTTTAATTTTGACGAAGTTTATAGTGTCATTACTACCTTCTTTTTTGAAAGAAGCTGGGATTGGTATGAAAGACATAATGAGTCTGCCGTAACACCAAAAGGCAAGCAGATGCGCCTGATTTTTGAACCTTGGAAAAATATTAGCGATTTTCATAAACTAACTGTCCGAATCAAGGTTCATGTCCAAGATATGAAGGAAGTAGAGATCAAGCACGGAAATCAGACCTTAAGAGTTAATCAAGGGACAATAAAGATCATTTTTGATGGTTTTGTTGTCAGTGATAGAAAGAGTAAGTGGATAGACATGCCTTTCAAATGGTTTATCATGCTAATCTTTGATAAATATTTTTTTAGAGAACATTATAAAAAAGCTGAAGATTGGATCAAGAGTGATATAGAAGATTTACACCAGCAGATTAAGACTTACTTAAACACATTTAAGTATACATACAGAACCTAAAGAAGCTAGAAAAATGTTAGATACGCATCTGGAAAAGAACTTAATTGTTAATAGTAAAGAGCTAGAGTATAAAGGATTTTTTCGTTCTGAGGAAATTTTTAGGATTATTAATAAGGCTCTTGAAGAAAAGGGTTATGTCAAACGTGAAAAAAAAAGTGAAGAACTAGTTACTCCTGCCGGAAAGATGCTGCAGCTAGAACTGAGGCCGTATAAGATTAAAAGCAATTATATCACTTTAATGATAAAAATTAGAGTTACTTTGGATAACGTTACTGAAACCTTAAAGGAAGTTGAAGGTAAAAAACAGAAATATGAATCTGGGGATGTCTTGATTATTTTTGATGCTTGGTCTTTGACAGATTATCAAAGCAGATGGGGGATGAAACCGATAGTTTATTTCTTGAAAGGTGTATTTAATAAATTTGTTTACGGGCTCAAGTTTGAAAAAAGCACCATCTCGGAATTAGGAGGGGATACAGCTTATATCTATGCTCAGTTAAAAAAATTATTTAAATCTTATCAAGACAAGAAAGAAGAAACAGTTTCTGAAGAAGAAGTTAAAAGCAAGGTTATTGAAGAGATGAAGAACGAAGAAATTAACTAATTAATAAGACTTTAGTTTAGATTGAATAATCAGGTGATAATTAAGTTTTATTGGTTTCAAGTAAAGCTTTTTTAAATTATAACGCGGTTTGATAACAGTCCTTTTTTTTCTTTAATGGTTCTTCCAATCAACTTCTAATTTTCCCCTGCAGATCAAAAACACCGGTCTTAAAAATCTGGACCATGACCACGTCTCCTAATTTAAATTCTCCTTCAACAACGACCTGCTTGTAATATTTATTTTTTCCGACCCATTGGTCCTTAAATTTGTTTTTTTCGTCAATTAAGACCGGCCCTTCCCAATTTTTCCACCTTTCATTTTGAAGTATAGAAATATTATTGAAGATCTCACTAAGAACCTTAGATCTATGTTTGATCACTTCTCCTGGTAAAGGCTTCATCTTGGCAGCTGGAGTTTTAGGGCGAGCCCAGAATTTAGAGATGTTAACGGAGTCAGGCATGATCTCTCGCACTAAATTTAAGGTGTCCCAATATTGCTCTTCAGTTTCACCTGGAAAACCAACAATGATGTCAGTCATGATATTAATGTTAGGAATAGCTTTTCTAAACGCCTTGATCTGATTTTTGAACTCTTCAACAGTATATTTTCGAACCATCCTGGTTAGGATTTCATTGTTGCCTGATTGTACTGGCAGATGTAAAAATTTGAATATCTTTTCGTTTTGATATGCTTCGATCAATTTATCTTGAATTTTAGACAGATGGTCGGGATTCATCATCCCTACCCTGATCTTAAACATACCGTCTATTTTTACTAATTTATTTAGTAGAATGGGAAGATCCATATTGATGTCAAAACCATAACATCCTGTGTCTTGAGAAGTTAACCAAACTTCTTTTACTCCTTGCGCAACAGCTTTTCTGGCTCTGGAAACGATCTCTTCCACCGAATAAGATTTCAGGTTTCCTCGGGCAGATTTTGTCTTGCAGAAAGAACAGGCCCCTAAACAGCCTCGGCTGATGGGAATAATCTCTATGATCGGATTTTTTCTGATGGAAGGTAAATTTAAAGGAGGCATCTCTTCAGTCTCCAGCAGCTTAACAACGTTATCGTTAAGCGCTTCTTCTACTACATCTACAATCTTATGGATCTGTTTCGTGCCTACCAAAGGATATTCTTTTAATTTTTCAGGATCTGACTGCGGGATACATCCAGCAATGACGATAATCTTGTAAGGGTGTTCTTTCTTAATCTCTTCCAATCTCTTAAAAAAAGCAGTTTCACTCGGACCTTTTACTGTACAGGTGTTAAATATCAGAATATCTGCTTCTTCGATCGTTTCAACTAACTCAAATTTAGCTTCTCTTAACAATCCGGCCATCTGTTCTGAATCAGCAAAGTTATGTGAACAGCCAGCCGTTATGATGTGAAATTTGGTCATGAGGCTTTTTTTGTTATTTACTTTAAAAAGATTTGTATATGCTTTTATAATACTATTAAGAAAAGTTTAAATATGTCGGTAATTGTGTCTTTTTATTATGTCTGACAAAAAAAATTTATCTGATTTGTTGAATTCTTTAACTACTAAAGGACACTGGGCTTCAGGTGAAGATTTTAAGATTGACTTAGCTTACGAATTGAAGAAATTATATCTAAATAAAGATAAAGAAGGTATGCACAATCTCTTTGAATCATATCTAAATTATCTGTCCAGGATTCACGGCATCAAACCTGACCGTGAGTTCATACAGCAATGCGGTAGAACTCTTGATTTAGGAGCAGCGATGGCCGATTATGAACTTGGCGGCAAGAACATCTTTGATGCTGAACATATCATCAAGACAAAATTACACCACGAGCTAGTTTCAGGAGAAATAAGAGAATTTGCCCAGACTATTACTGGTTTTAATCCTGGGATCGGGTTAAGAGGGTTTACTACCTTATTGGAAGACGAAGTTTATCTTAGAACTGTTGGGTATGTTAAAGATAAAAAAGACAATAATGTTGCGGTAGGGGGCCTCTTGCTATTCGAAAGATATGATGAGCCAAAAAAGAAAGACATCCTGAACTATTTACGAAGCAGGATTGTCAGTTTAAGAAAAGAAGATCATTCTAGCGATATCGACGAGAAAAACCTAGATAATCTTGAAAAAGCGATATTTCAACTTGATGATGAGGTTAAAGAAGATATCATCAATGAATCCAAACAGATAGAATTTCTGCGGCTGCAAAAATCAGCAATATCCAAACAAAAAAATAATCCTGCTGGACAGTTTATCTGCATTAGGTATGGTTATATACCTCTGCCCTTGCTTAATCAAAAAAGAAAAGAAGGGAGATTAGGGCGCGCTTCTTTGTATGAGCTGCTTCTTAAAGATGAAAGCTTGGAAAGAGAGGGCTTTGGCAGGATCTGGGAAGTAAGGCTGCTGTATGATCAGGGTTCTATCAAGGATAAGGAAAATTCCATTAAAGAGCTAAAGAACCTTGACCTGGAAGGCATGGATGTAGCCAGAGAAGTTGTTCAGAATCTTTTTGAGATGTCTGATTTAGCAAGCCATTTTCCCAGATTCAATAATGCGATTTACAGGATTTACCAGGAAAGTTCAATTACAATCGTCCAAAAACTGCAAAGAGGACACGAATGCTTGAAGGGAGAGCGATTAGCCCGGCAATTTTCTTATCCTCTGTTTGGCAGCAGGAATTCTACCGGTTTGAACTAGAAAACAATATAAAAACAATTGATTTCTTTTAATGATGATTAAAAAATTATCCTTGATCTTTGGATCGAAAACTAAAGCAGAGGAAATTATTTATCTTTTGTCAGGTCTCAAAAAAGTAGTTCGGCAAGGATATTATGAACCTGAACTGCCTAAGATAGAAAAATTCTGTAAGGAAAAAGATTTCTATTTGATAAAATCAAAATTTAAGGTCTTGCTGGCTGATGAGACTAATTACTCTAATAAAGGCATCAAGATAAAAGAGGATGATAAAAGAGCAGGGATGTATTTTGTCTATATCTCCAAGGAAGAAAAAGAAGCTTTATTAGCTTCATATTACGAGTTAATCGATAATTATAAGGAGTTAGGTTCAGTTCTGGGCTATCCCCGATGCTGTGTTGATTTTTTTGTCAGGAATTTTAATGAGAATAACATCAATCTACAGCAAATACCTTCTAATCTCTATACAAACATTACCAAAAGAGAAAACGATTGTGTCTTGATCTCTCATTTTCCTTGCAGTTCTGGATGCGAGGAAAGCATAAAGATTGGAGTAAAAAATCTGCAGGCCATAACAGAGATTGACCAAACCAGAGCTGAAGAATTGTCAAGGGAGTTAAAATGCTGAAGGTCAAATCTTTTTGCGGAGGTTATGATAATAATTTCAGCTACATTCTTTACGATGAAAAAACTCGGGAAGCAGCGATAATCGACTTGGCAATAGAACCAAAAATTCTGCTGGAGTTTATCGTTAAGAACAATTTAAAATTAAAATTTGCAGTCATCATGCATTCTCATTTTGATCATCTAGTCGGTTATGATTATTACAAGCAGAACAAGATTCCTTTAGCGGCATCAGAGAAGATAAAAAAAGAAGTGGATCTAAAGTTAAAGGATGATGAAGAACTTGCTATGGGCAGCTCGAAATTAAAGGTCCTGGCAACTCCCGGGCATATCTACGACGCTATCTGTATTCTTGTTGAAAATAAGCTCTTCACTTCAGATACTTTATTCATAGACGGTTGCGGCAGATGCGATCTTCCTGGTGCAGATGTTAAGAAGATGCAGGAATCCTTGAAAAGAATCAAGAGTCTGACGGACGAGACGGTCATTTATCCCGGACATGATTATGGCCGGGTTCCTTTTGCAACTTTGAAAGAGCAGAAGAAAACTAATCCTTATCTATGATTTTTTATATCTTTAATCTTATTCTTAATCTAACCCTAGTTCTATCCCGACCGGACAATGATCAGAACCATTAACTTCAGAAAGAATGAAAGCACCTTTTAACTTTTCTTTCAGTTTTTCAGAAACTAAAAAATAATCGATTCTCCAGCCGATATTCTTGGCCCGGCAATTAAACCTGTAACTCCAGTAAGAATATTGTTTTGGCTCTTTGTTAAATTCCCTGAAAGAATCTACAAAGCCATTATCAAGATATTTTTGTAAACCGTCAATCTCTGTTTGGGTATAACCAGCAGTTTTGTTATAATTAGCTTTTGGATGGCTTAGATCAATCTCTTTATGAGCAACGTTTAAGTCACCGCAAACGATTACCGGCTTGGTCTTTTCAAGATTTTGGAGGTATTTTAGAAAATTTTGGTCCCACTCGGCACGATAACTTAACCTTCTTAATCCTTCTCCTGAATTAGGCGTGTAGACTGTGACCAGATAAAATGTTTCAAATTCGACTGCGATGATCCTTCCTTCTCCTTTGTGATTTTCTTGATCTTTTCCATAATGGACGCTTAATGGTTTAATCTTGCTAAATATTGCTGTTCCAGAATAACCTTTCTTTTCAGCAGAATTCCAGAAATTATGTTCAAACTGCTTAAGGATTTCATCTACTTGGTCAGGATGAGCTTTTGTTTCTTGAACACAAAGGATGTCGGGGTTTTCTTTTTTTACAAAGTCAAGAAATTTTTTCTTTATTATCGCTCTGATTCCATTAACATTCCAGGAAATGATCTTCATGTTAGCTGGATAAGCTCTTAATTATTAAGCATTTTGCTTAAAGAACTGAATTTCTTTTAACTGGTAACTTTTAAATGATGGTAATAAAATTTATAAAAATGAGACCTTTTTGTCAAGGCATGGATTCATATAGTTGTAATGGGTGTAGTTATGGAAAGGTAAGAATAGTTAATTATGCTAGTACTAATTATGCTCAGTCTGTTTATTCTCCTAAAAGGCCGGTTTCAATGAGTTCTGGATGTACTTGTTTCGGACAGGGTTGTAGAGGCACTTGCAGGATATAAACTGGATTTGAAGTGATTTAGATAACAAAACTTAAAAATAAACCTCCTTTTTTAGTTGTTTATGACAGAAAAATTTGATCCTTTCGATGTTAAGCAATATGAAGGAATCGCTTTTATCACCCAAAGCGGAAACCGTTATACTATTAAGGATTCCTGTTTTTACGGCCGGGATAGTGTAGAAGGAGCAAGAATAAAGATGGTTAGCGGAGGGACAAAATTAGAAGCTTTATGCTTAAGGAATGCTTATCTTACGACAGTGAGTGAGGATCTTTTCGATTCAGAATCATTCCAACAGATCCATGATTACATTTCGGGAGTTTCAAAACCGATCCGGCCGGGTTTATACCTGATGGTTATTTTTGATGAGGATTCTGCAAGAAAGCATAACCGGCATGGCATAACCACTTCTTTAGTTGAGAAGATGGAGAAAGTTTAAAGTTTTAATTCCATTTAAGGTTTACCAGATGACTTTTTCTATAGAGCTCGGCTTTTCCAAAAGGCTTTTATAGGTATAATGCCTGATCCGTCTTAATGAGATCTACTCTGGCTACTCTTTTGATTCTGTTCTCCTTATCTTATGTTCCTCGGACTTTTATGGTACAAGACATTTCTATTCCTTGTCTTCAACAGATATCTTTGGAAGAACAAGATAAAACAGAAAACAGAACAGAAAACAAAGCAGAAAGTCTTCAGGATCTTGCGAACGAACTTTACGCTAAGATGAAAAAGAATGATGATATCTTAGTTTTATTTTTTGAAAGCTACGGAACAAAACAGCACGGATTTTATGTTGAGAAAAATCTTCCAGGGGATAGAAAGCATCTTATCTTCCATGCTGATGACCAACTGAATGGAAAGACTGCTGTCCTTAAGGTTGGTGGTGATTTTAAGAGTATTGAAAAAGTGGTCCTTAAAAAACTTGAGGGAGGCAGAGTGGTCAAGGAAGCTGCTGTTAATTTAGATGATAAGGATCTGCTGCTGCTTTACAGGAGAATGTTAGAGGCTTCTGTCAAGTATGTCGATAAAGTTGAGATTATCAGATATCCTCCTACTATCGGGAATTTTGCTAAATATAACGGGTTCATCAAAGATGATGAATTTGTTTCTTCTCTTGAAAATCTTATCAGTAAAACTGGGATTTAATCTAGGGTAATTATAATTTACTCGCAAATGCGAACAGAAATAGAACGGCAGCTCATTTATCGCTTAATTTATGGTGTCCCTTCAAAAGAGAGGGTTGAAGGCTTGAGTAGTCATAAAAGAAAAAATATACCTAGTTTACTTGATCCAAGTCTTAATTTAGACTTTATAATTATTTCATCCAACCCAGCGATACCTGAAAATAAACCTTCCTGGGCTTATGATTATATTGATTCAAGCGGCACTATTCTCAATGAATTAGTGTTAGGTATCAAACAAAAGAAAAAACCTGTTACTGTTCTTGCTTATAGCCCGCAAAAAGATCAAATTGGACTGTTTGAAGTTAGCATCGAGAATGATAAGGTAGTTTGTTCTTACAAACCCGTCCTCTTCAATGGTGCACAGGAAAAGGTCATGATAAGACCAGATGAAGAATCACATCAAGAAGTTCCATACAAAGTTTAATTAGCAGCCATTTTCCACATCGTCTCAAAGAATTTCTTGAATGAATCTACCGCATCTTTATTTTTTACCTTGATTACAATCGGCTTTTTTAAGAGTAGGATCAGCAACACCGTGTTCTGGTAGAAGTTAATTTCCGTAAATGTGTCTTGGAGCAGGAAACGCATCTCGTTTGGCTTCTTGCGAAAGATAGCGGTTCTTTCTTCATTTTCTTTAACATCCTCATTAAAGATTATTTTAGTCCCAAATCCTTTCTTTTGTTTTTTCTGGTAATACTGGCTGAAAAAAATATCTGCTTGTTTGCTATTATAACCTCTGCTAGCTCCAAAGACATAATCAAATTCTCCGGGATCAAGCACTTTTACTTTAGCATCAAAAGCAGTTTTCATCCCTTCCCATCCATAGAGCACTTCGATATCGGTCTCTTCTTCAGTTTGTTGATATTTTGCCAGCAAGGTTGGCAGCAGCTGATCTACAAGTTCCTTCTCTTTTTTTATCTCTGCTTCTTTATGTTGAAGAAAATCTTTTAATTTTTCCGGATCAGCGGCACTAAAATGGATCACCCCGTTCTTCTTGACGGAAGAGATGATCCCCTTTTCCAAAAGACGGTTAGCGACATCATAAATTTTTGAAGGCGAAACTCCCGATTTTTTAGCCAGTTCGGTTCGTGTGGATTCTCCTAAATCTAATAAAGCATCATAAATCTTAATTTCTCCTTCCGTTAGCCCGATCTTTTTAAGGTCTGCGAGTTCCATTTTAAGGATGTTATCTTTGAATTATTTAAACTTTTCTAATAGATTGCCCCCCTTAGGGACACTCTTATTTAAATAGAGGTCTTGTTACTACTGGGTTATAACAAATAAATGGTTAATCCTTTCCGTCAATAAAAGGAGGGAGATGAATGAAAATGAGAACAACTGTAAATGAATGGTTACAATCACCCGAGATTGTTGAATTGATGAAAAGAGAAAAACTGGGGACGTACACAATTATCGAAGATGATTATGATAGCCCGGAAGTTAAGTTAGTCCGTGTAAAACACGACGATCGACATACTTTGTGTTGTTTAAGATGGACAGAATCTATCGATCACACGCTTGTAACTTTGTGGAGCTTACGAAGAGACACAGAAGATCAACTTGGCACGATGAGAGAAAACCCTGTCTTGCCAGAATATAAGTGGTGGAGTACTGGAGAATTAAGGAATGGGGATACAGTTAGGTATCACCAAACAGAAATGGCGCGCTTAGCCGTCAAAATAAAAAACATAGATTGTTTAATGGACGAGCTTGAACAAGGCACCTATAAAATAGGGGCCTTTTCGTTATAGAGTGAAATGATAAAAAAGAGGTAGGAGATGAATGAAAAAACGGAACAACAGAGAAAGAATTGTTGTTTATAAATCTACAACAAAAGTTAATAAATCCAGGTCAAAAGCAGTATTAACCCAAAAGTAAAGAGGCAAAAAAAATGAATGAAAAAAACAAAGGAATTTATTGCACTCCTTTAGAAGACATGCTGAAAGGAGATGAAAGTCCAGAATATGTAAGTGCTTTGCAGCGAGGATACGAAAGATTGTGTCCACCAAACATTTCTCCGTGGGGCAGCGGTCAGGATGCAAGTATGTTTTACATGCCCGGGATAAGATATGGGCAAGATGGAAAACTAAAAGGCCAGGATCTTAGCTGGGGAAGGGCGACTGAACTTGCCAGAGACATCAGGTCTGGGAAAATTACCGGCATTATAATGGATGATCGGGATAAAGGATTGTTGTATGCTTGCGTGATGAGATCTCTCGACTTATTGTCAAGAGGCGGACAATTCCAGCAAAATACTGCTAGCCAATACCATCCTCAGGAGATTGTAGCAGCTTTATACCTACTTGATAGGGTAGAAGATCCGCTTGCGAGGAAAGTGATTGAAAAAGTAGTGCAAAAGTCAGAAATTAGAGGATTAAGAGAAATTTTTGCCGAAGAATTCAGAAAATATGGACACAAATAAAAAAATGACAACCGAAAAAACTACGCTTGAAAGAAAACTTGAAGATTTTTCTAGTGTTCATATCATTCCAGAAAGATTAGAACAACTTTATACTTTAGTAGAATTAAGTGATGGCACATATACAAAAAAATTACTGGTTGTAGATGGATTTTTTAGATGTCGGCCGCCTAAGCTGGATTTTTTACCTGATGGAATTACTGCTACTATTTTAGACAGCGGAGTGATTTCATTTTGGAGCGACAGAAGCGGTCTGTATGCTCGTAATCCTAGCGATCAGTTTATGGGCGTTCGCGTTGAGCTATCTGCTGGAAAATTAGAATATCGACAAGATGTCAAAGAACAGTTAGAAAAGTGTTACGGTAGTAACGTTAGAGTTAAGTTTGATGAACATCATCCTGATTATTACGATGACGGAAAAAGGTGCTAAAAAACAGATTGGAGATAAACAAAAAATGAAAAAGATGAACTTAGAAAAGGTTGTAAGAGAAGTCTGTTCAGGAAGTCTTGTTGTTGTACAAGTACAGCCTACTGAATCGTTAAAAGGAGATATTAAAGGGATTGCTAAAGATGAAGGAATGGGACTATTAGAAGACAACTACGGCCTCTTAAGTGAAGCTGTTCAGAACTGTGTTTTGAGTCCAAGCAAAATTCAAATGTATGATTGTATGGATCCGAGAATAAAAGGAAGCTCTGAAGACACGTCTTACTTAGTAGGGATGATCTCTTCAAGAGATTGGTTTAATCCTAGTTATGAATATGCTGACTCAGAGATTGTAGGAACTAGATTAGAGAGAGGGTTGTTGTTGATTAGAAAATAAACCTAGGAAGTAAATGAAAAATGGAACCAAAGAAAACAAGAGAAGAACTGATTCAAGAAGCAATGCGTTGTGAAGACCGTGTCAGAGAAGAAGAAGGCAAATATCATTACGGGTGGGCTTTAGAGAGAGCTGCCGAAAAATGGGAACAAGCTGGAGATAAACAAAAAGCAAGAGAGTATTATATCAAGGCTGCAGAAAATGTTAAAGGTTATGCCAATGAGGTAGATGAATTAAAGGGATGCCTTTACGAAAAAGCAGGAGAACTTGTCAAGGCAGCCGAATGCTATTATGAGGCAATAGATTGGTGTGTCGGGGGCACCGATTTACATGGTGATTCAAAACCCGGGGAAATGGAAGCAAATGAGTTAAGAAAACGTGCTAAAAAACTGCTGGATAAAGGACTGCCGGTTAAAACATTACGGGAAATAATTATAAAAGAAGACGAAAAGAAAAGAGCTTTTGAGCGGAGTTTTTATGAAATGATGAGACGGTTGAAATAGTGAGTTATGAACATCTAGATGGTAAATAAAAAATGGAATCAGAAAAATATGGGTTAAATGAAGAAAATATTTCAACTGCTGCAGTTGAGAAAGCGATAGCTCAGATCTATTCGGCAGGAGACCGAAGAAACGAGATTCCTTCTCTCTCAGGAGCTTTGGAATCTCTAAACCAAGCGTTTTATGAAAGACCAGAATGCTTGTTGGATCTTGCTTCTGATTTAGGATTTAAAAAAGCTCCAGATGTTTCAACTGCCTACCAAATGATCTATAGCATAGTAAAAAGATATTATCTTGATACTGGTTTGATCGCTAGTGATGATTATTCTAAAATAATTGAGCTTAATTCATCTGGGGTTATTTTTCCTAAAGGTTTTGGATCAGATGACCCGCCAAGTTTTCCGCCATTAGCGCCAAAGCAGGTTATAAGAGTAGAAATAAATCGACCTGTTAAAGAAAAATCTCTTGAACAGCTCTGCTAAGAAAGACTTATATTTCTAAAGTAATTTTTTTTTGTTTGAAATAATACTAAAGGACTTAAATGTTGTAATAATTTAAAGTCCTCTAGTATAAATCATTCGACAAACTCATTTGCATTTTTCTAGCTCTATCTTTACTTTTTTCTGCCAAACTAAATTTTCGTTGTACAGGTCTATGTAGTCAGCAGCAATGCTTCCACCAAGACCGTAACACATCTTCAGTTTAAGGTCTAAAGACTTCAGGAAGGAATCCTGTGCGTTACCTCCCGGCACAGAAGCGTATTTAGCTAAATCTTCTAATTCCGATAGGGGAATATAGATGCATTGCGCCTGCTTTTCTATGTCAAACTGTAGGCTCTGTTCTTGGTCCGGATGCAGATTATGCATATTAGCCAATAATTCCAATCCAGAACTTAGCTGGAAAATTTTTGTGCCTTCATTATTTTTTACATACATAAATGGTGCTTTGTTCATTTTTTTCTTCTCCGCATTTTAAGCCTGCTTGGCTGTATAACTAATCATTAAGCACGTTATTTTTATATCTATGGACCTATTTAAAACAAAATTAAACAAAAGTGTTCTATTTAGAACAAGAGAGTAAAGTTTATAAATTAAAAGACTCTCTTAGGTAAAGTGGAAAAAACAACAACGGAATTAACTACAGAATATATCAGGGGTCATCCTTACATTAAAAGCTGTCTTAAGAAAGGCTTGATTAATTATTCTTCTTTGGCTAGGTTGATTGCTAAGGATCTTGAAATTGAGAAAAAAACGTCAAAGGAAGCAATCCTCATCGCTGCAAGAAGATTGCATGATAAGTTAAAAAAAGAGTTTAGTTATGAAGAAAAGATCAAGAATTTGCTTGCTAAGTCTGAAATTGAGATAAAGAACAAAATAGTGGTATTTATCTTAGAGAAAAATATTAATTTTGATTCTATTCAAGAAATACAAAAACAGGTTAGGAAAGAATATGGGCTATTTTATCTGTTGGAAGGTTCGGATAACTATACCCTTATAACTCAGGAAAAATATTTTGACCTTATTGGAAAATATAAGTTAAAAGTTATCAAGACAAATAAAGGCCTGGCTTTAATTAATTTTAAGTCTCAAAAAGAGATTGAGCAAATGTTTGGAGTGGTGTCTTATTTAGCATCTTTATTTGCCGAGAACGGTGTAAACATAGTCGAGTTCTTATCTTGCTGGACTGACACTTTGTTTGTCATTGAAGCAAATGACGTGAACAAAACGATTGGGTTCCTGAAATTTTAAATAGTAGTTATAATTATTATCTAACAATAAGGTGTATTTTATCCATGCCTAGCAAAAAAGAAGTGAAAGAGTTAAACAAGGATTTGGTTCTGGCTATTGAGTGGACTGCTGCAGAATATAAATTTCTGAATGAATTATTGCAGGATTTAGAAGAAATAGGAACCGGAAAAGAGCCCTTAAAGAACCTGCGTAAAGCATCTAAGATTCTTCGTTACATTTCACGAGCCGAGAGGAGAGCCAATCGATTTGAAAGAAGAGTAAGAAAGAAAATTGAAGAGTTAGGAAAAGAAGAATTTGCTTTAACTGATTTTATCAACGCTTTAAGAGAAATTGCTAAAGAGTTAGATGTTGAACGTGCTCATTTAGTTAACTATTCTAGTTTCTATGACGGTTTACTGGAAAAAGAATTAAATCGGGCAGTAGCGGAAGAACAATTAGAAGAAGAAATTAAAAAAGAAAATCCTCAGAAAGCTCAGCAGATTCATACTGCTTTATTGCAGCTGGTTCATCAGATAGAATATCAAATTAAAGATGCCGAGAAATGGATATCTGCTTTGGATGCTAGCTTAAAGAAAGCGCAGAGAATTTTTGACAGATTACCAGATGAAGATAAAATTAATTTACAAAAAGAAGGATTGGAGATTTTACATAAGTATAGGTGGGCTTACCCCGATAATGATAAGACAACAATATTTCTTGCTCAGCATCCTGCTGATTTGGAAGAAATGGTCAAAACAAGCGGTCTGGACGCATGGTATCTTTTCGGGTATAGTCTTCCCGCAGTTAAAGATTTGATTAATGAACGTACTTGGCCGATGGTAATGGTTGGATTAGTAAAGATGATGGTTGCTAACGGTAGAAACTTGGAGATCTTGTTACATAGGGGTTTACCTGCAGTGAAGGATTTGATTAATGAACACACTTGGCCAGGGCTGGTAAAGATGGCTCAGGCAGTTGGGGAGAAGGCAGGGACGTTCTTTAGAGAAGGTCTCTATTCTGAATATATCAATAATCCTGATTTATCCTACAATAAAAAAAAATGGTCGGAGGTAGTTGAATTAGTTGAAAAAAACAAAGGTAAAATTAGACATGCATTGTACTCTGGTCAAAAACCTACTTTTTTTAAAGATGTGAATGGAAAATTAGGGATAGTAAAAGGAAAATTGCAGAAAGATGGATCTGAAACCATTGTTCTTGGCGGTCCTTTGCTAGGCAAGGCAATCATCAGAATTATTTCTGATCAAGCCTTTCAAGGTTGGAAAAAAGCATTTGAAGCTGAAAAAGTATGGGGTGATTTAGGTTTTGATTATGTGCCCATTGAACCGATTCTAAAAATAGGAGGAAAACTACGCGCTTTCAAAACAAAAGAAGGATTGTGGAGAGTGTCTACAAAGGTATTGGGTCCTACTTTGAAAAATTTTATGCGTTCTGGCGGATACGAAACCCATGAAGAATTACTATTAATGCAAGAGAAAATAATAGACGGGTTAAATAAACTAAAAATCAGCCACGGACATCTTCACGGTAATAATTTCTGCATTGAATTTCATGAAGGAAAAATCAGATTGTATGCCATTGATTTTGATCAAGCCGTGAGTTAAGACCAGGAGAGAGCAAATTAATTTTTCTTAAATAATAATTTTAGGAATCAATAAAGAAATAAAAGCGCCAGCGCCCGAAGCTGAAATTCGGGTACAGCGCCATGCCCTGTTTCAATCTTTTTGTTTGAATTTAACTTTATTTACAAATTCCTTAGCGAAGACCATACAATCCTTTGCATCTTCAGGTAAAACTTTAACAGCTTTATACACAGAATCATTCCTTAATTGCCTGAAATAATCAAATAATGAAATATCTTCTTCAGTAAAATCATTGCCATGGAACTCTTTGATAAAACTAATCGTTGCTTCGTGAGAATATGGTTTAAATCCTTTCATTGACATCAAACTTTGAGCTGCCTCTCTTACAGCCTCATATGCATCTTCAAAGACAAATTTTGCAGTTCTGACACTAATTTCCTTATTCTTCACGTAATCTAATCTATCGTGCGCCTGGCTTAGAAGAGCTTTTGCTTCTTCTGGGTCTGAAGTTTTTCTCTTTGCTTTTCCAATTTTCAGATATTTTGCGAAGGGAATTATCACGATACCACCTTTAAATAACCATGCAATACAATACCATTTGCTACGGCATTCTTAAATTCCGAGGAACTCTTTTCCAATGAATTCAATATGTGGAGATTTATATGTCTTTTAAATATTTTTTCGTATGCTGCAAGATCAATTTTTTCTTTATGATTTGTAAGGATTAACAAATCTATATCGCTTTCCTCTACGTCTTCTCCTTTTGCAAAAGAGCCGAATAGGACAATAGTTTTTGCTCTATAAGTTTCTTTAAGAGTTTGTATTAGTTTATATCTTTCTAACCTATAAAGATTAAATATTTTCTTATAGAACCGATATGATTCGGATTCTAGGTTGACTTTAATTTTTGTGGTTATTGGTGACTTTTCTACCTTGACTATGTCGAGATAGTGTAATTCATCGATAGCGCGAGCAACTGCAGTAGTGGAGATTCCTGTTAACTTTGCTAAGCCTCTTATGTGAAACTCAGTTGACGGCTTATTGAAGATCAATTCCGCTATCTTAAATACTGACTCTCTAAAGAAGAGAATCTTCTCTTTGTCTTTTTTTCGTGACATCTGTTACATTAAAATAACATCTGTTATTTAAAAGTTTCGGTTAAGTTTGTGGTTTTTGTATAATATCTTGTATGGAAATGTAAGGGGTGGTTTGTTTATTTGTTTGATGATAAAAAATCAGAGGAATGTTTAGAAAAAAAATTCATTAGCACATAGAGGAAAATACAAACGTAAAACTTCCAGTTTTTTAGATCTGTTCCTTCTTTGCTTTCATGCACTTCTTGATTTTTACAATTCCATGAATCTCAAATTCTTTCTCAATTTCAGTTATATGCACTCCTCCATAAACTATGTTGTCTGCTTCCTTTATCATTTGCATAAATGTAACTAATATGCCATCTCCACACCAGAAGCCAATCCCTGGGTACTTAGGTTCAGCTGATATACTTACTAATGGAACATATTTCATTGCCTCAAAAGTAAGTTTATCTGCTATATTTCTAAATTCTGATCAATTAACAGCAAAAGCACAATGGGGAGAAAGGCACTTCAACCATTGTGTCTTTGTCTGTTCACGAGATAATATTTCTAGATATCGGAGATTGTTAAATAAGTATCCTAAGATGATTTGTTTGACGACAAAAGAGGCTAGAGATAAGATAATGTAGCTATTGAACAGCTATAATTTATAGTTGTTAGGCTTTGAGATGAGGAAATTTCTTAGTTTTAGAAAGGTTACAGCTATGGCTATATGAGATTTAGGTTGTTTATAGTTGTGATAAAAGAGTATTCGTAACCGGTCTAAAGACTAGTTCTTTCTACTTTTCTTGCATGAAATCCACACAACAGAAGAGTATTTACTTGAAAGTAGCAAAAGGTTTTAAAATAGAGTGCATTATCGCACCTTATACGATGAAAAAGAAACTTAGCATAACTCTTGAAGAGAACACCATTACACAGTTAGAAGACTTTGTAAACAATGGTAAATTTAGAAATAAAAGCCACCTGATTAAATTTGCGATTACAAAATTAATGAACGAGGTACAAAATGGAAGTTATTGATTTAGAAGCATATCGTAAAATAAAAATCTCTGAAAGTGATAGCTCGGAGGTCCATCCTGTTAAAATAAAAATTTCTGGACTAGGTGATTTAGAAATATATCGTACTAAAATAAAAATATCTGAACTAGAAAAAGAAATAGTAAGAATATTAGAAGATTACGAACCTCCAGAAAGTCTTGGTGAAATCATAACAGAAACTTATCAATTATTAACAGGAGAAAAAGTAAAAAGAAAAGAAAATAAAAACGCAAGACAAAATTATGATTTAGACTGCCAGGGTTATTTACTTCTTTATTATGATCCTAAAAATGTTCTTGGGTTAATTTCTCGAGCTTTGGGGTCAAGCGACAGCCCGTATAGCCGTGATAAAAGTATGGAATATTTAAAAGAAGCTTTAGAGATTGATCCACAGAATAGAGTGGTTGTTTGTAGTGCTTTATATTTAGCTACGCAACATCGACAACATGTTACTTATTCATTAGAACGAGATAGACTTTTTTCTTTGATTGACAGTGGCAATGAACTTTTTGGCAATAACGAGTCTGTGCTGGAAAACACATTACGTCTAGCTTTGCATCTTGCAAATTGGGGCATAGAAGATCGTATCAAAGCTACATTTGACAACTTAAAAAGAGTTAGTCCAGAGAAAGCTGAAAAATATAGGGAAGTAGTTGAGGTATATGTAAAACCTACTCAAAATCTAAGATTAGTGAGGTAAAAAATGGATAATAAGGAATTGCGAAGAAATTTTATTAAAACTGCATATCAAACATTAGATAGTGTTGTAGCACCAACACCTTATTTAGAGATCACAGAGGGAGATAATGTTAATGTAACCTTCCTAAATGGAGAAGGAAGACTGCCAACTCCAAAAAGTACAGAAATAACTGTGCTTGACATTGATCTTGCTTCCTTATTTTTTGACGACTTCCACGTGCTTAAGGAAGGAGTTACAGGAACAGGAAAAAGTTATACTGCTGACGCTCTCGGTCACATGATCTGCAGTTCAGACGGATACCTAAACCTAACTTTAAGCGGCGGAGCGATAGGAACTTCTGCAGTCCAGCCCTTCACCACATTTGATCCAAAAAAAATGGAACTTCATGTTGACCCGAAGAAATGCGCAAAATATGGCATTCTTTTCTTAGACGAGATCAATGCTGGAGATTTTAAAGATACCAGCAGGGTAGTTGAAGGAGTTGCCCAAGTTAATGGAGAAAGAGAATATCTCCGTCTGCCGATTCCAGACACAGACCGGTATAAGAAAATATCTATCATTGCTGCCATGAATCCATCTGATGCGCTACACAGCCACGCCAGAGAATTGTCTATCGCTGGAGAAAACCGTTTCCTAAAATTCAAGTTTCCTAACGGCGTTTCAGAAAACGCCTCCGGCCAGCCTGATAAAGATATTTCTGACGACTTGCATGAACAGTTCTGGAGATCATTTCAGGAAAAGACAGGAGACAAGAGAGGATGGAGAGATATTTATCCTCTAGTAACTGATGAACAACAGTTCAGAGCAGAATTAGACGGGGCAACGCAGGAATTTATTGACATTGCTTTAAGTTATGTTGGGAATGATCCTCTGGAAGCATTTGAAAGAAATGCAGGATTATTACAACAGGCAGGAATCAGGCCTCTTTTTTCTGTAAGAAAAGATAATGATTACAAGAAAATATTAGATGCGCAAAGTGCCTTAAAACACGGATTCGTAAGAAGGGACGTAAGAAAAATCCGTAACTTAAGCAGGCTGCTTGGTTTCATCAAGAGCATAAAAGATGGTTCATATAATCCTACCGTTTCATTGAACGATGTAGCTGCCAGTATTGGAATAGTATTAGAAAGTAAGGCAGTTAATGGCACTGTGGACGGAAAACTGATGACTTTAGTAAATGATGCTCTGGCAACGTATAGAAAAATGACTGAAGAAATAGGAATTCCTGCCGGATACGGCTTAAGACAAGCTGTCTGGCAGGCTGCGGTAAACGCTGGTCAGAGAAATGGTTTTAAAACATACATTGACACCTTACGTCAAGGTGCTGTTCAGATTAATACACAGCAAACTGGAAACGCATCCCAGGTAGTTGCAAGGTCAAGAATGTTAGCAGATTTGGTTGTTCTTGAACATTTCAGCAAGACATATGAACAGGATGTTACTGCTGCATTGAAAGAGAAAGGTAATGCAGCATTCGGAGCGTTTGCGCAAGTGTACGAAGCAAATAAAAATAAGGGAAGCGTATATCAAAGATTGGATTCAATAATAAGGTGAATTCAGAATGAGACGCATCATACCCCGTAATTTAATTGAACATCTGGAATGGAAACCAGGGCAGGAAGAACCTTCCTTGCCACCAAGTCTTCCGGAACCACAAAGAGATACTTCTAATTACAGCGTTGAAGACATTCTTCGCGGTCAAGTATTTTATGATGATAAATTGCCTATCGCTCTCCAACAAGCACTAGATTATGCAACAGGAGAGGGTATTGTCGCAACAATGCCAGAATTGATCGCTGCAAGAGTTAAGACAAATAAATATCACAAGTTCTGGAAAGATTGGTATACTGTCCTCTCAGAAGAAAATATTGGTATTGATGAAAGCGGCAAACCTGTTCTTGTAACAGTTCATGGTGGAGGCATTCTGATGCCAAAACGTATCAACCAAGCGTATGAAGAAGGGCTAATCAATGGAAGTGCTAAATATATTCCTGAAGAGTTCTCAGATTTGCTTAAGGGTAAATTGCCGGACGGAAATTCCATCCAGTTATATTCTCTTGACGATTTAAAGAGAGGAATTTCTAGTCTTCCAAGAAGATATGGAGTAGTCATGCCCTATAGAATGGCTCAGGCAACTCAGTCTGGATATTTTAAGAAATCAGAGTTTGTTAAGAATCCTGTAGTTATTGCTCGTGTGGGAGGATTGGAAAATCTGGAAGCATATCACGACAAAGCAAAGGATAGTGATGGTGATGTAGGGAATCATCATTCGTTTAAAGGCAGAGACCCTTCCCAGGCACAGGGCCGGTTGCTTTTCCTTAGTAGTATATACGACGGTCTTTACCGCTATTATGATCTTGATAACTATGGTCGTTTTGTTGGGGTAAGCGCCGGAGGCGCTGACATACATACGCGAAGCGTGCGCGCGCGAAGTGGAGTGACTGGAGCGCCGTGACGCGCGCGAAAAATTAGTCAATTATATTCTGCTCTTCAACAATATTTTTATTCTTGCATTATTTCAAGTAGTTCGTCCCAGCTGCTTTATCTCTGAGATGTTCTGCTGTTTGACAACCCTCACTTTATTCATCTATCTTCTTTTCTCGTATTAAACTCCTCTTAAGACAGGTGGTTTATTTACAAAAATTCAACTATACAATTGTCCCCCCCACTTTTTCATATATTTTCTGAAAAATGCACCGGAGGTGAATTATTCATTTAGGCTAAGAAAATTACAGATATGCAGAATAAATAAAAAACCCAGGCGCTGAACCTGGGTACAAGCGCCAGCGCCCGGACAATCAGACCTGAGATTTTTCTCAAGGTCATTTGAACCGGGATATCCTTGCGGAAACAAGCTCACTTGTGCATGCGAGGAACTCGCAAAAATTCCAGGCTTGCGCAGTACCAGATTGTGCCACGCTGGCATTAATTGCTTAAATTCTTCTGTATCTTATTTAAATATTTCTCTAATTTAACTTCTGGATCTTAGAAAAACATAAAAAAAGCAATTAAACTCTTATTCCTATGCTTGAATTGCAATTCTCAATCATCACTCCTACTTATAATCGCGCCAATATCATAGAAAGAGCCATAGATTCATTAATTTCGCAAACTTTTAAGTCCTGGGAATTAATTGTTATTGATGATGGTTCTAAAGATGATACCCTTTCCAGGCTGTGCAGGTATAGTTCTAACGAAAAGATTAAGATTCTACAGCAGACAACAAATTCCGGACCGGGAGCAGCTAGAAATAAGGCTATCCAGCAAGCGAAAGGAAATTATCTGACTTTTCTTGATTCTGATGACTATTATCGCCCAAATCATCTGGAATATCATGCTCAAGAAATAAGTAAGGATCCTTTGGTTGACCTCTTCTATGGCGGGGTGAAGATCATTGGTGAAACTGAAATAATTGACTTGGAAAATCCTGGAAAGATGATCAGCTTACATGATTGTGCTTTAGCAGGAACATTTTTCATAAAAAGAGAGGTCATGAACAAGGTCGGTGGATTTCCGGTAAGAGGTTTTGGAGAAGATTTTTTGTTATTTCAGGAATTAAAAAGGCAAAGGTTTAATATTAAGAAACTGTCTTTGCCAACCTATGTTTATGATAGGTCTTTGCCTGATGAGATAACCAAGAATTTTTATAAAAAGGAGTATGGCGAAGGGGGGATTTGAGCCCCCAACCTCCACGTCACCCAGTAAGCTATTAGTCATAGGCGTAAGCCTCATCGCTCAACTCATATGAGCGTGGCGCTATAACCAGGTTAAGCTACTTCGCCAACTAAGCAGAAATATTAAGGTTCTTATAAAAAGATTTCTATTTAAAGGCACAATTCTTTTTCCGAGTGGGTATCATCATCCTGGCCAAGAGTGAGTGAGTTAAACTATTCGTAAGACAAAGTTAAGCTACCTTTTCCTTCGATAAAAAATCAGATTTATCTTTATTCTTAATCTTCAAGAAAAGGACGAACGAACGGCAAAGATGATAATCACTCACTTTTTGAATTGGGTCTATTTAAACAGCTTTGCGACATCTTCTACATCCACCTGAGGATTCTTGATGATGCTGTGCATACTTCCGCCATTATCGTCGTTATACCGAGGCAGGATATGCAGATGAAGATGCGGAACCACTTGTCCGGCAGCGCTTCCATCATTCCAGCCGACATTAAAACCGTCCGGGTTTAACTTTTTCTTAAGAATCAGCATTATCTTCTTGATAACACACATTAATCGGCTTAAGTCTTCATCATTATAGTCTAAAGCATTGAGGCCATGTTTTTTTGGTATCAAGACGGTATGACCTTTAGCGTGAGGCTTTATGTCCAGAAAAGCAAAAAATTCTTGGTCCTCATATATTTTATGTGCTGGTATCTCTCCTTTACCGATTTTACAAAAGATGCAGTTTTCCATAACTTAACTAAATGACATCCTCCCCACCCTAAAGGATGGGGTATCCTTGTTGTATTGTTAAGCTATCCCGTGATGTGTTTGCTGATTATCAATGTAATTCTGAACAGTTGAGAACTCATTGTAACCAACCGTTACTGCACAACCGCCTG
>JAHJDB010000080.1 GCA_018812765.1 Nanobdellota archaeon | reverse complement strand
TTGACTGAGATAAAGCAATTTTTGAAGTAGAAATACCAGATAATTTCTGTTTAACAATCCAAACACGTTTTTTAAAATTAAGTTTATACATGATAACCACCAAAGGTTATTATGTATGCGAATTAAAAACGTGATACTACATGCTACAAAAGAAATAGCAAATCTTTTATAGACAAACTATTTTCTAATTTTAAATAGTTCATTGTAAAAAGAGGGGAAAAAGATGACAATCAAAAAAAACAAATTACTTGAAACTGGTGTGCCTGGTTTAGACAAAATTCTGAAAGGGGGCATAACTGAAAACAATGCCGTAATCATTTCTGGCGGACCAGGTACGGGAAAGACAGTTTTAGCACTCCAGTTTCTGATTGAAGGAGCAAAAAAAGGGGAGCCGGGGCTTCTTTTAGTATATGATGGCGAAGAAGATATGGTCAAGTATGCTGATTCATTTGGGATTGATTTAAGAAAATACATCAAATCCGGACTTATCACCATAATGCAGCAGCCAATTTTATTAAGAAAAATTTCTAATTTAGGTGTACCTATCCGGTTGATTAAGGATAAAAAAATAAAAAGGGTTGCTTTAGATTCCTTAAGCATGTATTCTTACTGCCAGGTTGTTGACCGCAATGATTATCGGCGTGCAATGGTCACTTTTCTTCATAATATGAAATCCGTTACCCTGATGGCAACTAATGAAAGCAAAGGTTCAAACATTGATGAGATGGATTTTGGGCCGGAAGATTTTCTTTTTGGCGGGGTTATTCTTCTGGCTAAGGTCCGTTCAGAAGCTACATTTGAAAGAGTTATTCATGTCAGCAAGATGAGAGGACAGAATCATCTCCTAGATATTTATCCTTATACTATTGGTAAAGGTGGAATTAAGGCCTATCCCGATCAATTGCCCTTCTCATTAATGGATCAAGAGAATGTCACAAAGAAAAAATAAGAGAAAAAAGATTTTTTTAGATTTCTTTATTCTTTAACTTCTTTTTCTGGTCAGGTTCCATCTTTCTATTAAGTTTCATCTTTTCTACCTGTAGCTTGAACCCAAACTGCTTCCCTAAATAAAGGATCTTATATGCCGTAAAGACAAAAATCAGATAAGCGATGGTTACTAAAAAATATTTAGGGTAAACCAACATCCCGCTCCAATTAAAAAGAAAGATCAACGTGTCCCAAACTGAATATGAAATGATAAATAACAAAGAAAGCAAAAAGTAATTTGCATAATCTCTCAACGAGGTTCCAGAAGAAAGGCTCATCTTAGCTCTGTAGGTCCAGATGACAGCTACAATTCCAAACGATAAACTTAAAAAACCGATCGCCAGCTCAGTTTGAGGAACAAAACTGATTACAGCAAAAACTCCAAAAAGAACCGCTATAAAAGCAGTTAATAGCTTGCCATTTATTTTTTCCAACATAATCATTGCACCTCTTTTTTTTACAATAACTTTCAAATGAACTTATAAGTCCAAGGTAACATCACAAAATCCTTGCAGTTCTTCAATCAAATCCTGATCTTGTTTTCTTCTTAAACTAATGATGATCCCTTTCACCTTCCAAACCCGCATCTTTCCTGACAAGAAATGGATGAATTTAGCTACCACGCCTACATTATTGTACAATAACAAAGTACTCAAACTATCAAAAAACAGAAATTTGTTTTTTTTAGGTATGGCCATGATGGCTTGATCCATGGCAATAGAGATGTCGCTTAAATTTCTAGGTCCTCCGATGAACAAACAATCTTTAGTTTTCTTGGTTTTTCCGCCCAAGGTTTTAGTTACAGCATCAATGAAGATCACTTGATTCAGATTAATTTTTTCTTTCTTGAAAATCTCTTTGATTGTATCATAAGAAAGATTTAAAGTCACATAAACTCCGGGTGTGCCTTCATTGACTAATTCCTTGATTATCTTGATATTAGTCTTCTGATATTTATTGGCGTCAACGATTGCTAGAGCTACGTATTCCTTTAACCCTTTTAATTTAGATATATGAGATTTAGCTTCTTTTACCATTAAAATAAAGAATAATCTTAGGTTATAAAAAGGTTTGGGATAAGGAGTTCTTCAGAAATTTCTCAGCCCCTATAACCTGACAAATCTTAAAATATCCTTTTTTAACAAAAACACTTTTAAAAAAAGTCCCTTTTTAAAGATAAAACAATAATAAAAGATAATTAAAAAAAATGGAACTAGAAAAAAAATTAACAGAAATAAGATTAGATCATGCCTCTCGCCAAGAAGCTACCCACAGTTCTTCTAGTGAGACCTACATCAAAATCCAAAGACAATATGCTACTCTTCTGAAGAAAGGCTGCTTTTGTTCTGCAAAAGAATTAGAAACTAACACTGGCATCGGACCTTCTGAAGAATTAATTCAAGATAGTTATGCTTTATGCTTGAGAAGAGGCTATCTTGGCGAGGCTATAGAACTGTATCGAAGATTTGGAGTAAAACCATCTGAGGAATTAATCAGGGGCCACTATACTGCCCAAAAAAGAAACAGCAGAAAAGGGACGCTTCGGATTGTTTTTGAAAAGATGGATATCGAGACGGAACTTCTTGAATCTTGAATATTCCTAAAAGAAAAGGCAGTTTCAGTCTAAAAGTTTTTAAAATTTTTTTGTTCACTTTTCTTTTTCTTCCTTATTTTCGCTCTATTCTTTAAGTACTTTCTCGACCAAAAAAACAATAAAGTTAAAACAATCCCGATGATTATTCCTTCGATCACTAACAAAGATTTATTTACATTTATTCGGTCTATTACTTTCTCTAAAAAGACCTTTTCTTCTGGAAAATAGATCCCTAAATCACTCATCTCTAAAGCATACTCTAAATAGATGAGCGAAGTGAACTCTTCCTGTTCTTTCAACGATTTAGCATAGTTCAGATAGGAATAACCCAAGATTGGAAACTTTCCTTCGGCAGAATTGTCTCCAATTACTCTTTCTACGGCTTTAATCTTGCCATTAATAAAATCCAGAAAAGATTCTTTACTTAAACCCATGGAACTAAGGATGGCGTTAGCTTCTCCTTTAGCCTGGATCGCTTTAATCAAACACAATTCGTATTCCTTTTCCGCAAAGGCGCTATCGGCACTATCAATCTTAACTTTGATGCCTTGAGTAATATAATTACCAACAAAGATTTCGGCATACTGCTGCCTTTCTTCAGCTTCAGAAATTTTATCTAAACAAGTCTTCTGCAACATCTCTTCATCAAGAACCAGTTTCTGGCCGTCCATGGCAAAAAATTCCATCCAGGACAAAACGGTATAATGTCTTTCTTCTGCATAAGCTAAAAGAGAAATCTTTTCGCTTCTTGATTCAGAATCGTTAAACTTCTTTAATTGCTCCTTAACGTCATCTAATCTTTCTTTGACAATCATGAGAGTCTGAAGATCAGAGATGGTCTTGATCTCTTGTGTTCCTAATTTTTCTTCCAATAAAGCCGTTTTTTTCTGAAGATCTAAAGCTTGTTTATTCAATAAAGATACTGAAACCTCTTTTTGTTCATAGAAATGATTTTTTAAAAAGATGTTCATCCCAAAACAATAGCTGGCCGCAGAATAATAGTCGCCGGCAGCAGTAGAATTATCTGATTTTCCTCTCTTTTCCGATAACCAATCTAAAGTTGTACTGTTGAAGGATATCCCTTCAGCGAGAATTTCCTGTTCCATCTTTTCTGCCCGGCTGCAGAGCTGGTCCTGCAATCCGGCCATGATAGCTTGATATTGGGGATTTTCTTCAATCTCAATATCAGCCCCATTAAGATCTTTGCTTGTCAGATGGAACATCACTTCGTCTAAGTCCATCACCTCAAAAACGTCCAGGCTTAAATTTTCCTGAGCATATTTTACCAGGTCGAATGTTTCAGTTTCGTTCTTTTTTTCTGCCCCTTTTTCAACTTCTTTTTTTTCAGAGATAATTTCTATTTCATCAGTCGTTTCATTCTCGGCAGAAGTAGGTTCCTCCTTAGTTTCGTTTCCCTCTGCTTCTTGCTTGATCTTAGAAGATCCTTTCGAGATGAGAACTTTTTGCAGGCCGAAATTGGCAGCCGCTTCTAATTTTTCTTTTATGCCGCCTACCGGGCCGATGGTAGCTCCAGAATTGATGGTTCCAGTTATGGCAACGTTTTCATCATACTTTAAATCAAGCATGGCTATCGTCGTCAAAGCTGCTATCGCCGCTCCAGCACTAGGCCCTCCAACAATGACTGATTTTGCCTTGATCGTATAGATAAAGTCATACTGGTCACAATCTAGCTTGTAATGCTTGCAAGCAATTTCCTTTGCAAACCTTGTTGAGACTTGAGTATCAGCTTTAGTAAAAGGATAAGTGTCCAAGAAAACTCTACCCGTCCCTTCTTTCAATTCCAGATAAAGGTCCGCCGTACTGCCAGTATAAGTATTATTATGCTCCTGCACCGCTAAAAGGGTCAAGTGATATTGAGGAGAAGCTAAGACTATTGTTGATAAAAATATCATAGAGAACAGCAACGTTACTAAACACCTTATTTTTCCCATCAAAGATTATTATTTTACTTGATAATTATAAAGATTGCTGTTCTTTCTTCCGTCTTTCTGAGATGATCTTCAGCAGATCCCTAAAATTGTCTCGATGAATTCCCACTTTTTTATACCATCCGACGGCTTCCCGGCCAAAAATACCCGGCACATAGTATTCTTTATTAGCAATCAATTGTTTAGAAGTCATGATCTCAAATCCGTTCTTTAAAGCGCTTTGAGCGGTAGAAAGCACGCAAGCAGTAGCTTTTACGCCCATCAAAAGGACTGTTTCAACATTTTTATCTTTCAACTCTTTTGTTAAGCTTGTATCTTCAAAACCATCATCGTTTGTTTTAACGATGTATTTTACGTCTTCAAGAGTATCTAGTTTTTCTTTTAAGATTTTAGTCGTATCACCAAAATAGTTGTATTCTAAAACAAAAACAGGAAGTTTATTTTTATGGCTGTACTCTAACACCTCTATCTGGTAAGGTATCTCTTCAGCTAATTCTTTCTCAGCTATCTCAGTTAAAAAAAAATCCTGCATATCAATTAAGATGACGGCCACTTTACTTTCTAAGCCATTATTTTCTAAAGTTTCCGAACCTTGTCCAGAAAGTGGTTCTAGAGAAAGCTGAGAAGGGTATTTTTCAGCTGATTGGTTAAGAACAGCTTGAGAAGTACAACCATATAATGCAGCTCCTAAGATTAGATGAACTTGAGCTTTTGATAATTTTAAAAATTTGGACATATTTAAGCAGATAAAGGCTCTTTTAAAAATATTATCTTCCAAAACTAGAAATCCTTATATATTTTAGTTCTATTTACATCAGCAAGATGGAAATCCTGCCTTCTCAAGAAGAAGTAGAAAAACAATTTTTATTTACTTTAAGGCATGCCTATAGTGTAGAATATTTTCTTCATCTTTTTGATGCTGGTCATGATGATCCTCAAAGGCCCCATGATCTTGTGGGAGAAGGAAATAGGTTGTCTCTCCCGGTTCTTCTGGGCTTATCTTTCCAACATCGAGATGAAGAAGGCTTAAAAGAAAGATACATTAAACCAGCTGTAAATCTACATCGGGAATTCCAATTCCACCACCAGATGTGGAATCCCCCTCATCCTGATGCTTCTGATGACTCCATGAAGGTAGGTGCAATAGATACGGTCTGTTCACTGCGTGAAGATAGAGCTTATCAAGGAGGTGTCCATACCTTTCAGCAGATTTATGATAAGGTAACCCAGACAGATCATTTAAGAAACCACCCTAGAAAAGTTGAATGGGTCATCTGGAGCCTGATGAAGATTTATTCTGCTTATGCTCCTGATTTTAAGATGATAGATCTTGATTATATCCCTAATTTCCATCTTTCAACTGAAATCCATAAGAATATTGTTAAGAGAGTAGAAGAAACAAAAAGTGCTTTAAGAGAAAAAGGTTATAGATTCTAAATTAATAATTTTACCGCCTTTCACTTGTTTGACCCCAGATTAATTAATTCTTGCTTTTTTTTAAAAATAAAGATTTGCATCCGCTCAATCAAGAAATAAAAACAGAAAACTTTTTAGATTATAGCCGACTATAGTTTGTTATGGCAACAACAATCCAAATAAGCAATGAACTTCAACAAGAATTATCTAAAAAGAAATTAATGGAAAAAGAAACTTACGAAGAAGTGATCTGGGCAATTCTAGAAGATAGCGAAGAATTAAGTGAACAAACTAAGAGAGATATCAAAGAAGCTCGTGAAGAAATAAAACACGGTAAATTAAAAACTCTTGAACAAGTTGAAAAAGAGTTGGAAATGTAAATGTATGAGATTATTCTATCAAACAAAGCTGAGAAAGAGCTAAAGAAATTAGATAAAGGGGTTCGTGATAGAATCATTAATTCCTTAAAACGGATCAGAGTCAGACCTGAAAATTACTTAACTAGATTAGTTGGAGATCAAATCTATAAGTTACGTGTTGGAGATTACAGAATTTTAATGGATATTGATAAAGGAAACTTATTAATATTAGTCCTAAAAGTAAGTTATAGAAGAAATGTGTACAAGTCCTTAACAAAACTATAATAAAGTTACTGTCCTTAAAAAGAAGTTGAGAAGATAATATCAGTTAAGAGACTAAATTAACTGAGTCCATGTCCTTATACTTGACATGAACTTTCTTCCCGATCTTTACTTCCTGCAGAAAGATGTCTTTCCCCAAAAGTTTTACTTTATAGTTACTTCCCAAATATTCTACAATGTCTCCTTTCTGAAAAGATATTCCTCTGAAAAGAACGGTCAGGCGATAAATTTCCTTTCCACTTTTTCTTCCGAAAATGCTGGCAGTAATAGTACATTCTCCACCAAACTTTTCTTGTAATCTCTTGCCTAAGGCCCGAGCAAAATTATTATCAGACAGATAGAAGTCTAAGCCGTTTTTATTCCTAACTTCCTTGGCGATGTGTACTCCGGCCTTTTCAATCTTTTCTCTAGCAAACAAAATTACTTCCGGTGAAACCTTCCTCAATTGGAATATTGCTTCATAATAAGCCAGATTCTTACCTTCTATTGATCTTACCATAATAATCCTTAAATGTTTTATCTCTTTTTATTATTTGTCATTATTTGT
>JAHJDB010000079.1 GCA_018812765.1 Nanobdellota archaeon | reverse complement strand
TTCGCTTAATTCGGATGTTAAATCCAATAAAATTTAAGTTTTGATAATGCTAAAAACGGACTCTCTCACTACGACGTAAACTCTCTTCTTTAACTAAATATAAAAATAAAAAGAGGGGCAATCTCTAAAAATTATACTGTTAACTAAAATTATTTCGGCACTTTTAACAAAAACTTAATAAACTACTATGGAATAGTAATTTAAATAATGAAAATTGCAATTACTGGAACGCATTCCACTGGCAAAACTACTCTTGCACATGCATGCTCAGAAAGTCTTGGCTTACATTTTGTTAGAGGAGATACAATAAAAGACACCGTTGAAAAGCTTTTTCCAGGTAAAAAATTAGATCAATTATCAGCAGAAGAATCATGGACGTTAGAAAGAGTGGGGTTATCCAATAGAATAGATGCAGAACAGCAACATGATGAATTTGTATCTGATGGATGCACAATAAATTCTGTTGCTTATGCCTTAATGGAATGTGGTGATACAGTAGAAACAAGAGATGGGTTTGATGAATTTCAAAGAACAGCTTTATCTAACGCAAATGCATATACTCATTTAATCTATTTACCCCCAGAAATATCTTTGGAAGATGATGGTTTTAGACCACTTTCAAATGGATTTAGACATGGTGTTGACGAAAGAATACATACATTACTTCAAGAATTTCCTTTCTATGCAATTACAGGAACTGTGGATAGAAGAGTTGAGCAGATAAGAAAAATTGTAGGAGTACAAACGTCTAGCAAATGGGATAATTACGTTGCATTTGAGGGTTTACCTAGAGCAGGAAAAACAACTCAAATTAGACTTTTAGCTGAATATGCTCAACGGACAGGTCAAAACATCCATTTCTGCCAGAGACTAAAAAATAAATTAGCCGAAGAAATAAAGACACTAAGAAATAGTGATCCTTATAGAAATGCTCCTGTAATTGCTGAAATGTTTTGTGAACTTCAACGACAAGAATTTGATGAAAACTATGTTGAAGAAAGAATTTCTGAGGGACAAGTAGTCATTACAGACCGTCAAAAGTTTTCAACTTTGGCTATGTGTAGTTCTTTAGGTGTTCCTCTTGCTGACTTATACAGACTTGCTTACAATATTCCTCTTCCTGGACAAGTTATTTATGTAAGAGTTCCTGCTCAAATTGCTGTAGATAGAGCAGTTGCAACAGACAAAGAATATTCCTTGACAAAAGATTTAGAGTATGTTACTGCTGTCTGCAATAAATTTGATTCTTTAGGAAGAGAACATAGATTTGCATTTATTGATGGAGAAAAATCAGTTCCAGAAGTTCACCAGGCAATTTTAAAATCTGTTTTTGAGGATAAACATGACTGACATCATAAAAGCTTATCAAGATTTGTTAGAAAATGAATGTTTACCTATTCAACAACAAGAACAAGATGGGATTGATACAATCCTAAGCAAAACAGGTTTATGTATTATTGCTGGATATCATGGTTCTGGAAAAAGCTCTTTAGCAAGAAGATACTCACACCACAGAAAACCTCTTAGAAAAGTTTATTGTAAGAACATTTCTGTTCAGGACATCCCAGCAGAACTGGAAAGAGATAATCATGCACTATTTCTTGATTCTGTAACTGATTTGTTGTATGATGAAGATCTTTTTCAAGCAATACATGATAGAGCAAAAGATTCTCCCGTTATTTTAGGAGTTCACATTGAACCACGAAATATAAATTCTCTTTTTCGGGAACATCTAGATAATCTGATTGTTGTTGGTTCCCTTAATTATGAAGATGCAAGATTGTTAGCTAGCTCCCCTCTTGAAGAAGTTCCAGATAAATTACTTCAATATTCGGGAATGAGAAGAAGAGATCTTATTAACTTATGTATTGAATCTTACTCTGTCAGAGGAGATTTTAGCGATGAATCTCTAGAAGAGGGAACAGCCAATCTTGCAGATAAAAGTCAAAGAGTTTACCAACATATATTTGACAAACATTTCACAGGAAAACAAAGAGAATTGATCCAAAGAATCTTTTCTGGTAATGCAACAAGACAAGATGATCTTGATACTGAAGTCCTCCTCAAAACAGGAATGATAAAAGAAAATGGAGGAGAACTAACTATAAATGGAAAATTATTAGAGTTAGTATTTAGGAGAGTTTTGAGTTGATGAAACTAGTAGCTTTCTCTAACAGTGCTTTTTGCTCATCAAAAACAATTAAAGAACAACTATATCCTAAATCCTTCCAGCAAAATTCTGAATGTTCTTTTGATAACTTAATTTCATCATCTTTTTCAACCAAAAAAAAATAAATTGTTTTGTCAGCGATTTCCTTATCAAACTCTTTAACATAAGATATCTTCTCAAAGAAACCATCTATAAACTCTACTGCATCAAACCCAGTCTCTTCTAAAACCTCTATGAGAGCACTCTTTCTAATATCTTTATCTTGTAAATGACCTTTTGCTAATTCCCATTCATCAAACCTATTCTTTAACAACAGAAATTCAAGATTATTCCTTCTTCTAAATATGACTGCTCCTGCCGAAATATCACTAATTCTTCTTTTCATAACACACAATTATAACTCTAACTTTAAAAAATATTCTAAAAAAGTGCCGAAATAAACTAAATTTAAAACTAAAAATAGAGATTGCCCCTTAATGTACTATTCTATGTAAAACGTGAGAGAGTCCTAAACAGTATGAACCCTTCGGGTGATTGATGTAAACTTAAATTTTACTCTGTGGTTTAATGTTCCTTCGGAACTTAAACCTTGTACCTCCCACTTCGTAGTCGGTAGGATTTAACACGAATTAACCAGTTTCGTTCCAGCTGTCCACTCCGTTCGGGTATGGGATGAAGCAAGTGGATGTCAATCCCGAAAAATCCGCTTCTGTAAGTCGCTGTCGCAAATTGTCACCCTCACTCGTAGCCAGCTTCCACTACACCCAAATGCTTTAATGTTGCTTCGCAACTTAAAGCACTTCGGTTAATTCGGACGTTA
>JAHJDB010000078.1 GCA_018812765.1 Nanobdellota archaeon | reverse complement strand
TCACGCTACTCTTGGATTAGTAGAATACAGCGTAACTTCGTCCGCAGTTTATACTGCGGCGAAGCCGCTACAAAAAATTTTCTAAAGAAAACAACCTAAAGGTTGGGGAATTAGACCCCTAACTCGCTACGCTCGCATTAAGATAAATTTTATAAACTTTGTTGTAATCTTAAACAAGTAATGCTTACCGTAAGAACTCAGATAAAAGACATCTTAAAAGAATCAGGCTTGAAAGTAGAGAACATTTCAGGAGATTTTATTGAAAAATTAGATGAGAAAGTCAAACAGCTGATCTTGGATGCTGCTAATAGAGCTAAAGAGAACGGTAGAAGAACAGTCATGGGTAAGGACATTTAATTAATCAATTAAAAAGTTAATTAATTCATTAATTTCTAGTAAAAATTCATCCCTTCTTAACTCTTGGCGGTGGAGGGAGGGGTAAATGATCAGCAGATAACTTAAATTCAAGTTCTTCCGCTTTAACTCCTTCCGTAATCATCTCTTCATCAATTTCCTTGCTGATTATTGGGGTAGTTGGAAAAGCCATCTCGTGCTTAACTTCAAATTTAGGCTGGTCCAATAGCTTAGCAGAAGGAACCTGTTTAACGAAGCCTTCTAGTTCTAATAATTCTGGATGCTTTTGATAATAACTATTTAATTTGTCTTGGATAAGACTAACTTTTGATTCGATCAACTTAATCTCTTCAGGTTTTTTTGTCTCTAACTCTTTATGGATGCTGATCTCGTGTTCTAATCTTTCCAGACGACCTTTTAAGACCTTGATTCTTTCTATTGTTTCAGGGTCGAGCTTTAAATCTGGTTTTTTAGTCTCTTCAACAATCTTACGAGTCAATTCTACCGTCTCTGCAGCATTTACCCTGGCTAAATGTTCAGCCAATAAATGAGACAACCGCTCAACTTTCTTGCTGAGATCCTTGTCAGCAGAAACTTTTAACTGATTTTTAAGCGTCTGGATTTGTCTTTTTAAGGATTCAATCTTAATATTTTCCTGGTTTTTTTGTTTGAGGAGTCTTTGTTCTACATCAAAAACATTTTTAAGATTATTTTCAAGATGAATGATCTCTTTTCTTAAAGTTAATCTAGGTACTTTTTTCTGAGCAGAAAGATACTTGATTTCGTTCACTTTTTTAGCAATCTCCAATCTAGAAAAATCTTCTTTCTCTTTTTGTGCTATCATGGCTGCGTTTGATAGCAATTGTCTTGCTACTAAAGAATCCATCGTGATTAAAATAACCCTACCCGTTTTTTCTTTTCGCCATTTAATCCTGGAGGAGGAGGAGGCACTTCTTCCATCATTCCTTGCGGTTTGGGAGCTGTTCTTCCCAGCGTTGATTGAGGCGGACCCATTGTGTGTTTAACGGCCATTCCCGGACTTGAAGCCATTGATGGACTAGACCTTGGTGATTGTCTCTGCATGAAATCTTCTAATTTATCAGAGATAGCGATCATGCCTCTAGCAATGGTTTCGTTTTGATTGACAACAGCTTCAAGTTTTTGGTTCATGTCAAAAATTAGTTTAGATAAGTCTTGTCCTTTAGTCATCTCAAGAGCTTTTTCAAAGACGGTATTTAGTTCGTGGACAGAATCTTTCATGCTTTCTATCTCTAGAATTAACTCGTTTGTCTTTGTGTCTGGATCTGTTAGCTTCTTTTTAAGCGCCTCAACATCAAATTTCAAATCTGATAATAGCTTATGTGGTAGAATCTCATACTCTTCTTCGGCCATGAATATCACCTTTTTTATTATTTAATGATAAAGTAATTTTGTTTATAAAAGTTTTGTTTACTAAAAATATTTTTTTTAGAACCGATAACCTTAATATATCTAAATAATTTCCTTAAACTATGGTTTTAGATGTAGTCTTATCTGTGATTGCTTTAATAGTCTTGTTTATTGCTTCATTCTGTGATTGGAAAACCAGAGAAGTTCCAGATTGGCTAAATTATGGATTAATATTTGCTGCTTTAGGAATAAGGTCAATCTTTTCGATCAAGCTGGGCTGGAACATCTTATTGTCAGGAGCACTTGGATTTCTGGTTTTTTTCTTGATAGCGATGTTATTTTATCGTCTCAGGCAATGGGGTGGAGGAGACTCAAAATTATTGATGGGCATGGGAGCAGTCATCGGAATTTCGCTCCCTTTTGACAGTTCCAGCTTAAGCTTATTATGGTTTTTCTTCTCTTTACTGTTTTTAGGCTCAATTTACGGTCTTTGTTGGATGTTTTATGTAGCGATAAAGGAGAAAAAAGTGTTTCTTAAAGAGTTTAGAAGCCAATTGAGCGGGTGGAAAACTCAGGTTGGTTTAGGTACTTTATCTTTAACATTTGTAAGTCTGGGCTTAGTTCAGACCTTTTTATGGTATTTTGCTATCTTTCCGATAGTGTTCTATTATCTTTTTAATTTCGTGACTGCGGTTGAAAGAAGCTGTTTTGTTAAGGATGTAAGTATCGATAAGTTAACCGAAGGGGATTGGCTGGTAAAAGACGTCATCTGGGATGATAAAGTGGTATTAAAAAAAAAGACTTTAGAGAGCGATGATCTTAAGAAACTGTATCAACTGAAGGCAAAGGTTGCTCGAGTGACAATCAAGGAAGGAATCCCTTTCATCCCTAGTTTTCTTTTGGCTTACTTGATGCTCCTTTTCGGAAAAGATCTTTTTACCTGGTTTTTAGGAATCCTTTTTTGATAGTTTAATAATTTAAAAATAGTTTAAAATGAGTCAAAACATCACTTAGACAGCTATAAAACAAGCTATATTTCCGATACATTTTTATATAAAAAAGAATTGACATTATCTATTAATAATTAAGTATAGTCAAAAAAGAGGTGTACAAATGAATAAGAAAGCTTCTCTAGAGCTGTCAATACAGGCGATTGTAATAATTGTTATTGCTTTTGTAGTTCTTGGTTTAGGATTGGGGTTTGTTAAAAATATATTTGGTGGTGCTAAGAGCACAGTATCCGATGTACAAGAAAAAATTAAGGAACAGATTTTAGAAGATTTAAGGACATCTGGGAAAAAACTATCAATATCATCACAAATCCAGATTGAAAGAGGAGGTCAATTGATTGAAAACGTTGGGATTGTCAATACAGGCTTAAGTGAAAAATCTTTTGGAATGAAAATTGAATTTATTAAAAAACAAAAACCCGATGGTTCAGAAGATACTAATACAGAGGTTGCAGGAAAAGAAATTACTTTCTTTTACAGTGCTGTAGTTGACAAGAGATTATCGCCTACCGCGGGAGATGTCTTACCTTTGTCAATTTCAGCAAAAAGTTCAGCTGCCGGAAATTACTTGTATAAAGTGAATGTATACGCTGAAGATGCAGCTAACCCGGGAGCTTGTTTAAGTGGTCCAGCTTCTCCAGGCTGTGAATTATATGACACTAGAAGTTTCTTCGTAAGGGTTTCATAAGAGGTGATGAATAATGGCTAAATTATTAAAAAATGGAAAAAAGCGTATGACTGAAGATCAGGAATTTCAAATTATGAAATTAGTCTTGGATAAATTTCTTTGGCTAGGCTTTATTGTCATGGGCTGGGGCATGTATCAATCTTTATCACAGGAAAACATTCTTGCCGGGCTGTGGTTCATGGTAGCAGGAGCAATATTATTGATCGTGTTCATGATATTAGTTATTAAAGAATACGAAATCTGGAAGTAAAATTTAATTATTTTTTTTTAATTTTATTATGTTTTAATAACTCCGATATATTCTACGTTTACTACGGCTCCTTCGTATCGGCTAGGCAAAATTTCATTTTTTATCCTATCCAATAAATCTGTTGGTATGGGGTCTGGAGAATTCTCTAACGGCTGAAGCCTAACTTCTAATGAATAGTTATTCTCCCAAAAACCAATCCCTAAAGCCATGTTATACCCTTCAGATTTAACTTTTTCTTTATATTCCGCATGGAAAGGTTTCTTTACTTTTTCTTTAAAATCTTTAATATCCATTTTTTTACCTCTTTTTAATCCTTGTTAATACAATCTTCTAAACTGTTATATCTAACGTCTATTAGATAAAGGGCAGAATCGGTCTGGAAACCATAGTCGGACGGCTTAAGAGTATAAACCCGGCTGTAAGCGGTTTCAGGGATAGTACTATTAAAATACATCTGCTTCAAGAGATTATCTTCATCTCTAAAAGACAAGGTTGAGATCAAATCATTTTCCTCTATGATAAAAGTTCCAGGACTGACATCATCAATCATTTTATCTTTACTATAACACCCTTCATCCCGCCAACTCTTCTTAGCCCAGTAAAAAAAATTATCCGCAGCTATCTTTGAAAGCTCGTTTTTATCAGAGTTGTGGTCATATTTTCCAAAAGGCAGGGAAATCAGAACATATTTATGTAAGCCGCTGTTTAAAGGGATCTGCATTAAGGAATCATAATCATTATGATGAAGATGATAACCAGAAAAATCAATCCCGTCAAAAAATAAGACTTCCGCTTCAGAAACTGTGAACCTGTTCTCCTCATCATTTAACTGAGAATTATTTGCCAGACCAGCTTTTAACCCTAAGACTGTAATTTTAATTTTTTTAGATGTATCATCATCCACAAAATAAGCCTGGCCTTCTTTATTGGTCTGTCTTTCCTTTACGTTTATTCCGCCGATCTCGACAGTGTAAGGTTCATCGGCGCAGCCCCCCAGCATAAATCCGCTGAACATAAGAATTGAGATAAGTTTTTCCTTCAACAACATCATTTTTCATTAAGGAAGGAAAACTTATAAACTTAATGCAATTACTTCATATACTGATGAAAAAAAAAGGTGCAATCGCTTTATCGATGGATTTTTTAGTAGTGATAATAATCTCTTTAGTCATTCTCGCTGGAGGAATAACCTTAGTTTACAAATTTATCGGCGGAGCTGAAGAGATTAAATCAGATTTAGATAAGAAAACTACTGATGAACTGGAAAGGCTTTTAGTCGGGCAGGGACAAAAAGTGGCCTTGCCTTTGCATGTGGCTGATGTTCCCAGAGGAGATACCCATATTTTTGGATTAGGGATAATGAACATGAAAGAGAGTACCGAGACCTTTTTTATAAGTTTAGAATTAAGCAAAGTTGTTGATGCTGCTGAAGCCGACATAACTAATCAGGTTGATAAATCTAAAGTAAAGAATTGGGTTTTATTTGATGGTAAAGGAATCATGATTGAGCCAGGAAACAGTATTAAAGAGCCCTTGTTAGTAAATATTCCTAAGGATGCAGTCAAAGGACAATATATCTTTTCAGTCAAGGTATCAACGTCTGGAGAAGTTTATGGAAATGCTCAGAAATTCTTTGTTAATGTGATTTGAATATACTCTATATGAAATAAACTTAAATAAATACTCTTTTTTAATATAATTTAGAGAGGAAAAAAAAGTAATGAACAGATTTATTCTAAAAAAGAGAGCGTTGAACAGTTCGCGGGAGCTTTAGATGTCTAAACCAAAGAAGAGATCCAGATTTAAGATCAGTAAGAGAGATATTTTAGAAGGAGCTGTGATTGCGGCGCTAACCATAACTTGTAGTGGTGCTATATTCTACAGCGGTTATGTAAAAGGGAAAGATGATGAACTCGAAAAGATTGGAAAAGGAATGGTTTATCCTCCCCTCAGCAATCTTGAAAAAAAAATTCTTGATGATATCAAAGATAATCCGGAAGCTATACAGC
>JAHJDB010000077.1 GCA_018812765.1 Nanobdellota archaeon | reverse complement strand
TTTGTAATTGGGTTAGTACCAGTTCTGAACACAATAATTTAATAAAATACGCTGCTGAATGTCTTAATCATAGAAAAGATCAACAAAAATTAAAGTAAGACCGTCTTTAATATAATTTTTCCAAAGAGACTAGTTTTTTACCACAATCTTTATAAAGACTCCCAGTCTTCAATTCTTATCAATTTATCGACGACAAAAAGAATTTTAGAATTCTTGTTTCCAGCCTCAAAAATATAGCTTAAAAATCACTTGGAACACAATCGGTAGGTAAATGAAAATACAAGTAAAAATTTAAAAAAACACTCTCAAAAACTAAATTTAAAATCAAACCAAGATAAACATGGCTCCTACAGATACACAAAATCCAGCTGAGAATTCTTCCAGTGAGCACTCTAAGATAATTCCTCGTGTTATTGAAGAAGAGATGAAACAGGCTTATGTAAATTATGCTATGTCCGTCATCGTAGGAAGGGCTTTACCGGATGTAAGAGACGGGTTAAAGCCGGTACATAGAAGGATTCTTTACGCCATGCATGATTTAGGCATGCTCCATAATAAGCCTTTTAAGAAGTGTGCTCGTATCGTTGGAGAAGTGCTGGGAAAATACCATCCTCACGGCGATATTGCTGTCTATGATTCTTTAGTAAGGATGGCGCAGGAATTCTCTTTAAGATATCCTCTTATCAAAGGCCAAGGTAACTTTGGAAGTATTGATGGAGATAATGCTGCTGCGATGAGGTATTGCGTAACGGGAGATACGTTAGTTGCTACGGGGAAAGGTTTAATCCCCATAAATAAAATTTCCTCCAAATCAGAAGAAAAAATAGATTTAACTATTCTCAATTACCAAGGAAAAAAGAAGAAAGCAATCCGGTTTTTCAATTCTGGAAAACATCCAATTATTAAACTAAGCACAGAACAAGGATATATTTTAAAAGGAACTTCTAATCATCCAGTTCTTTGTTGGGTTGTTAATGAATTTGGAGTTCCATCTCTTCGCTGGAAATTATTAGAGGAGATTACAACTGAAGATTACATCTTACTTAATCGAAAATTCTCCTTATTTAACTCGGCTAATCCTTCTTTGAATGATTATTACCCCTTACATTTACCGCGTGAGAAAAAGGTAAGTTTTCCTTCAGAGATGAATTCCCAACTAGGTTTCCTGCTTGGCGCTCTAGTTTCAGAGGGAAGTTTTCATCAGAAAAAAATCCTTTTCAATAACAAAGATATGGATTTTTACAATACAGTAAAAAAAGCAATTCTTCAAAATTTTCCTGAAGTTGCTTTATATGAAAGGAACATCAAAGGAGATTGCAGAGAATTGGAATTATATCATCAGAAAGCAGTGCGTTTCTTAAAAAATATTGGACTAAAATCTTCAAAAGCGCATGAAAAAGAGATTCCTTTTATTATTTTTAATTCTCCTAAAGATATAGTAAAACAATTTCTTAGCGCTCTTTATGAGGGAGATGGGTCAGTTCAGTATGTTACCGATAAAAGACATGGTGGAAAATCAATCCAACTGAGTTATGATTCTAAAAGCGAGAAACTTCTTAATCAGCTTAAAATTCTACTTCTAAATTTTGGAATTATAACCAGCATGCCTAGTAAAGATAAAAGAAGTAATTGCTATCGCCTTACAATCCCGGGGGTTTACAATGTTGATCTTTTTAGAAAAAAAATAGGTTTTTTTTCTGCTAGAAAAAATAAGATTCTCGGTTCTACAGGAACAATAAGTCAAGCCCGTATGAGCAAAATAGATTTTATACCTCACTTGAATACATATTTGAGGAAAAATTATCCTTCTCAGTTTGTAATTAAAAATAATTTTGACAGATATAATAATTTAGAAAAAAATCATTCTAAGCTGCTCAAATTATTAAAACCAGCCGATCAAAACCTTATTAATTGGCTTTTGGAGAACAGGTATTTTTTTAATAAAGTTAAAACCTTGCAAAAACTTGATGAGAAAGAGACAGTATATTCTATAAAAGTAGATAGTCCCTGCCACTCTTTTATTGCTAACGGATTTATCAACCATAATACTGAGGCAAAGTTAAGTAAGTTAGCTGAAGAGATGCTCAAAGATATCGAAAAGAACACTGTTGATTTTAAAGACAATTTTGACGGTTCTTTGAAAGAACCTACTGTTTTGCCTAATAAGCTCCCTAATCTTTTAGTGAACGGTTCTTCAGGGATAGCTGTAGGGATGGCTACTAATATTCCTCCTCATAACGTAACTGAGATCTGTGAAGGAGTTATTGCTACAATCAATAATCCCGAAATTACAACTCTCGAACTGATGGAGATTATTCCTGCTCCAGACTTTCCTACCGGGGGAGAAGTGGCTTGTGGCAGCGAACTACATTATGCTTACGAAAAAGGGAGAGGTAAAGTAGTGATTAAAAGTGTTACTGAAATTGAAGGAGATAAAATCATCATTAAAGAGATCCCTTACCAAGTGAATAAAGCAGAACTGATCATCCAGATCGCTAATTTGGTTAAAGATAAAAAGATTCAGGGGATCAGAGATATTAACGACGAATCCGACCGAGAAGGGATCCGGGTTGTTGTACATTTAAAAAGAGATGCCGATCCAGAAGTTATCTTAAACCAACTTTTCCAATACAGCCGGTTAAAAGTTTCTTTTGGCATCAACATGCTGGCTTTAGTTGATAACCAACCTAAAACACTTAGTTTGAAAGAATTCTTGCAGTATCATATCAATCATCGTATAGACATAATCGTTCGGAGAAGCAAATACGACCTTGAACAGGCCGAGAAAAGAGTTCACCTCCTGAAAGGGCTTCTGGTTGCGATAGACCATATCGATGAAGTCATTCCGGGGATTAAAAGAAGCAAGACTGTAGAAGAAGCTAAACTATTTTTGATGAACACTTATTCCCTTTCTGAAGAGCAAGCTAAGGCAATCTTGGAGATGAAGTTACAGAAACTAGCTTCTCTGGAACAGGATAAGATTCGTAGTGAACATCAAGAATTGCTGGAGAGAATAGATTATTTAAATTCTGTTCTTGCTTCTAAAGAGAAACAATTAGATTTAATCAAAGCAGAGTTGGAAGAAATAAAAACAAGTTATGGCGATAAAAGAAGATCAAAAGTAGTTACAGGAGAGTTTGAAGATATAGACCTGGAAGATTTGATCAAAGAAGAAACTACTGTAGTCACCATGACCAATTCCGGCTATATCAAAAGGATGTCTTTAGATGAGTATAAACTTCAAAAGAGAGGAGGGAAAGGTGTAAAGGCCGCAGAAGTCAAAGAAGAAGATTTCATTGAAAGGCTTTACATCACTTCAACACACGCTTATCTATTATTTTTCACAGATAAAGGCCAAGTATATTGGTTAAAAGTATATCATCTTCCTGAAACAGGCAGACAGGCAAAAGGACAGCATATCGCCAATCTACTGGAAAAAGAAAAAGACGAGAACATAACTACCATCATCCCAGTCAGAGACTTTAAGGAAGGCTACCTTTTCATGGCCACTAAAAACGGAACTGTAAAAAAGACTGAACTGAAAGAGTTTTCCAGACCTCGGAAAGGAGGCATCAGAGCCATCAGTTTTGATGAAGACGATACTTTAGTGGGAGTGAAATATACTGCCGGAGACCAAGAGATTATCCTTGCCACTAAGAAAGGGATGGCTAACCGTTTCAAAGAATCAGATGTCAGGCCGATGGGCCGGACAGCCATGGGTGTAAGAGGAATAAGATTAAAGTCTGGTGACGAAGTGATCGGCATGCTTGCAGCAGAAGAAGGTTTGAACATCTTAACTATTACTGAAAAAGGTTATGGAAAGAGAACTCCTGTTTCCGATTATCGGCTTTGTAATAGAGGCGGTGTCGGGGTAACCAACATCAAAATAACTGATAAGAACGGTCCGGTAAAAACAGTCATGTTAGTTGACGGTAAAGAAGAGATCATGCTCGTATCAAAGAACGGCAGCGGGATCAGGATAAACTGTTCTGATATTTCTATCATCGGCAGGGCAACTCAAGGAGTTAGGGTCATGAGAATGAATGAGGGGGATTCTTTAGCAGCTTCTGCCAAAATTGTTACTGATGAAGATGGTGATAAGGATCTTATTGAAAACGAAGAGATTAGCGAAGAAGACAACACTTTAAAATCTCTGGAAAAAGAATCTTCTGATTCTTCAGATCCAGAAGAACAGGAAGGTCCAGAAAATCAAGGTCAAGAAGGTCAAGAAGAACAGCAAGAACAAGAAGACCAAAAAGACCGAGAGAGACAGGACAATTCAAAAGATCAAGAATCACAAGATCATTCTGAACCTGAAGAGCTTCAGGAAGATGAGACCTACGAAGATGACGGAGAAAATAAAACTGAACCATGAAACTTTTTGCGTTAGTTAATCCGGGCTTAGAAGAGATTTCTAAACAAGAGCTCAAAGAATTAGTTGATTCTGACGCTAAGATCAATTCTCAAGCTTTAGAATTTGAAGTAAAAAATAAAGAAGAGATTTTTAAGTTAATTTATCACACTCAGTCTATCAGAAGAATTGTTCTTTCCTTGAAGAAAGTTAAAAAGCTTGAAGAACTCGATTTTACTAAAATTGATTTTAACTGGAAAGATTTTTTTTCTTCAGAATTATCATTCAAAGTAGAAGTAGAAAACATCAAAGGACAGGATAATAGGTTAGAGGTAGCAAAACAGGTTGCTGGAAAATTATTTTCTCAGTTAGAGAAAGAAAACATCTCTGCTGAGATTAATGTTAAGACTCCAGACTTTTTGGTGGAAGTGTTTCATAATGGTGAAGATTATTTTATCGGCTTGGATTTATGTGGAGAAGAATTAAATGTTCGTTCTTACAGGTTATTTCCCCATTCCGCTTCGTTTAAAGGCGACTTAGGCTATTTCTTCGTCCGTAAAAGCAAGTTTAAGCCTGGAAATAAGCTGCTGGTCGGTTTTGTTAAAGATGGCACAATTGCTATAGAAGCGGCAATCTATGCTTCTGGATTAAGGGTTCAAAATAGTAAAGAGAAGAAATTCTCTTTTTTCAAACTTCCTTTTTTTAAAGGCTTTGATTTCCCTTCTTTTTTTGAACAGGACCTTAAGACTGTAAAGAAAGAAGCTGAATTAGAAATTAAAGCAGAAGCAAAGAAAGAAGCAAAGAAAGAAACAGAGCAAGGAACAGGGACAGGAACGGAAATAGAAAGAAGAGATCTTCCAGAAAAAAATATTTTTTCTTTCAATGAAGGCACTCAAAATTTTACTGCCACTAGAAAAAATGCCCAGTTAGCAGGAGTAAAAAATATCTTGGGAACTTGTAAATTATCTTTAGATGAGCTGGATGTCAAATTCAAGGAAAATGAACTAGACCATCTGATCTTTCATGTCACGACTAAAGACGAAGGCAAGATTAACGAGATCTATTATCAGGCTGGTTATGTTTTGAAGAAGAAAGGAACTTTACTCTTGGTTGGTAGAACTGCTTGGAATCTTTCTATCTCAGAGAAATTTAAGTTGATCTCTGAAGAAGAGATTTGGAGAGGAGAAAGTTCTTACAAATTATGGTTATTAGAAAAAAAATAATCTAAACACTTGAAATAATCTAAACACTTTAAACTTACCTTCTTTCGATTCTTTTTCCTATAATTAAAGGTTTAGGCAATATATATCCCTTCTTAACTTTTTCAACATTATCCCAGATATTTCTTGCAAGTTGTAAGAACTCTTCATCTGTACCATATCTTTTCAAAGTTCTATAGGCCTGTCCTTTTTCCATAAAAACTCTTTCATAATTAAATGTCGGCGGTTGTGGATGAGATGCACTGACTTGGTGTGCATAAGAAATAATTTCTTCTAATTCTATACATCTTATTCCCGTGGTTCCTTGAGTAAAACGCAAAATAGTTGAAATTTCTTGAACTGATTCTGGGATGTTTTTTCCTGTACAGACGTAGTCTAGCTGGGTTTTTTCTAATCCTAACGCTAAGGCTTTATCAAGACTTCTAAAAGGAAAAGTAAGTTCTCTCTCATCACTTTGAATACGATAACAAGCGAAAAGTTTCAGGGTAAAATCAAACAACCTTCTGTTTGTGTTTATGCCTCTATCTTCAACCATGGCCGCGATTTAAGAATAAGTTTATATAAAAATTTCTATCTTCAAAGATACATGAAGGAAATAACTAAAAAATTACCGTCCTTTCCAGGGAAAGCTTTTCTGGCTCCCATGGCTGGGATAACCGATCCTGCTTTCAGGCTGCTTTGTAAGGAATTTGGGGCGGGCTTAGTAGTGACTGAACTTACCAGCATCAACGCCATCGTGGCTAAAGAAAGATTATTGAAAGAGGAAAAGAAAAAGATAACTGAGTTTATTGAATTCTCAGAGAAAGAAAGACCTCTTTCGATACAATTGTTTGGTTCAGATCTAAAGATGCTTGAAAAAGCAGTAAAGATCATCTCTCCTTACGCAGATATTATCGATTATAACATGGGTTGTCCAGCTCCCAATATCACTCAACAGATGGCCGGAGCGGCTTTACTGCAAGAACCTAAGCTTACTAGAAAAATTTTTAGAACATTAGTTGAAAATTCCACTAAACCTGTAACCTTAAAGATTCGTTCCGGAGTGAGTAAGCCCGATAAATTTTTGAAGATAGCCAAGATTGCTGAAGAAGAAGGGATCAGCATGATTACTTTCCATCCTCGGACTATCAAACAAGGTTATTCTGGAAAATCTGATTGGAGCCTGATAAAGAAATTAAAGCAGTCTGTAACCATGCCTGTTGTTGGTAATGGAGACATCACTTCTCCGGAAGATACTAAAAGGATGTTGGAAGAAACCGGTTGCGATTATGTCATGATCGGCAGGGCTGCCTCTTCAAACCCTTTCCTTTTCACTCAGGTAAATGACTATTTAAAGACGGGAAAATACCAGCAGATCTCTGCAAAGAGAAAATTAAAAGGATTTTTTTCTTATTTAAAGTATACCCGGAGATATCTTTCCATCAAACCTTCTTCTATTCGTATGCAAGCCATGAATTTTACTAAAGGCTGTATGGGGGCAAGAAAGTTAAGAGGAGATTTATTAGGCGTTAATGATGTTGAAACCATCGAAAAGATGATGAAAGATTTCTATAAAAGTTTGTAAGCAAGACTTTTTTTACAGTGATATGGTTAAATCTACTTATAAAAATGGAATATATTTATAAAAAAGATTTGTTTTTAAAGAATAGAGTTGGTTCTAGGTGTTTAATGACATGAAATGAGATCTACTAAAGACCTGGGAGAGTCTCCTGTCGGATATGTCAGGGTTGAGAGGGAAGGAGAGCTAGTTCGTGCAGGCTCTAGAATAGAGAGAATTACAAGAAATGGGGAAGCGGTTCTTGTAGGCTTAGATACTGAGCAGACTTGTTCTTGGGTGAGACAATTTAGAGGAACTATCCGGTATTCTCCTTTGCAAGGAACTAAGGAAATTTCGAACAAGGTCAGTAAAATTAAAGGGCAGTATATAGTTATGTCGCCAGCAAACACTTACGCCTCAGGAGTTCATGCTTTGAGAAAAGCTTGCAAGGAAAACAAAAATTCACCTCACCCACAATATGTTCTCGATGATGGAAGAGGTATTTATCGCCCTTTAACTTTAGGAGAGATTATTTCTGCCAGATTACAGGATTCTTCTTTGTTTGAATTTCTTTTAGAGTCCTGCACCGGCATTGCGTATAAGAAAAAGTCAACTAAATTTAAGATAATCCCTCTATGTAAAGAACTTATCACTATTTATGAAAGATTTGATAGGCCTTACCTGGGCATAAATTACGATCAATTAATTTGTGAAGAGTTTGATAAACATAAGATTGGATATAATCGCTGGCAAAACAGGGCAGAGGCCAAGAAAGACCCCTTGTGGTTAGCTGCCGTTGGAGATAAGGATTTGCTTAGCGATTATGTTGATGAAGTCTTTGACAGGCTAAATTATTTAGGTAAAGAAAAAGGGATGGCTTTATATGTAAAAAAAAGATTTACTGTTGATGATGAGTTGAAAGTGTTGTCTATTGGTAATTTAGATTACAATTCTATTGCCAGTGGTAACGGCAATCTGAACAACAACAGCACTTTCCTTCGGGTAGCCCGCTGTTTGCCATAAGTAATGTAAGAAGTTATTTTAATCTTTAAGATTTTAATCTAGATTATTTCTCACAGGAGCAAACTTTTTCTAAAAAGAAATTTTGTAAGATATATTTATAAAAAAAGCTCTTTTTTTGAAGGATAAGGTTGGTTCTAAGTGTTTAATGATAGAAAATGAAATATGACCAGACCAAAGAATCTCCTACAGGATATGTTAGGATTGAGAGGGAAGGAGATCTAGTCCGTGTAGGATCTAGAATAGAAAGAGTTACAAGGAGCGGAGAGACGGTTCTTCAAAGCTTGGATACGGAGGATATGTGTTCTTGGATAAGAAAACATCGGGGAACTATCCGGTATTCTCCCCTGCAAAAAACAAACGAAACATCTAATAATGCTGATAAATTTAAAGGGCGATACCAAGTTATGCCTTCAGTACACACTTACGCATCAGGAATTCGTGCCTTGCATAAAGAATGCCGGAAAGATGAAAATTCTCCCCATCCACGATATGTTCTCGGTGATGAAAAAAGTATTCATCGTCCTTTAACTTTAGGAGAGATTCTTTCTGCCAGATTACAAAAACCCTCTCTGTTTGATTCTTCTTTGATTTCCTGTACAGGTATTATGTATAAGAAACGATCACCTAAATTTAAGATCATCCCTCTCTGTGAAGAACTGATCACAATTCCCGATGGATTCAATGAGCCCTATCTGAACGTAAATTATAATCTATTACTTGGCGAAGAGTTTGACATAAATCAGGTTGGTAGATATATCAACAAGCACAACAGAAGGGCAGATGCCAAGAAAAATCCTTTGTTGTTAGCTGCCGTAGGAGGAGATAAGGATTTACTTAGTGATTATGTTGATGAAGTATTCGATGAGTTGAATAAGCCAGGCAAAAAAAAAGGGATGGCTTTTGATGTAAGAAAAAATACTGCTACTGATGAGCTCAGGGCTTTATCCATCGACTTTCTTAACGGCTTTTCGGATATTTACGGTGATCTCAGCCTTTGCGGATTCGGTTCTTTTCTTCAGGTGACCCGCTGACCAGCCATCCTGACTAAAAATAGAGGGGTTTTTAGAAATTACAGTAAGAGTTTTGAAGGCAATGAAGAGCAATTTTACAATAACTCCTAGACCAATATTTTTATATACTTATATTCTATAATTAATTAAAAGATGGTCAGCACTAAAGAATTAGCAGCCCGGGTCAAGGATTTTCTTAGGTTCAGCAGACAGGAAAGATTAAGCTTGATTGCAGCTATATTGGTCACGGCTTTAATCTTTTCTTTCCGGGATTGGGGAGAAGAATCATTTAATTTGATTATCGGGATGAAGAATTTATTTTTATTAATTATTATTGCAGCATTAACTTTCTTTTTTCGTCTTGCCTGTCAGAAGACTTATGCTTTAAGCCACGGCTATAAGGCAGAATTTAAACTCTGGTGGCTAGGTTTAGGGATTGCCGCGGTAATTGGTTTCTTATCTTTAGGAAGACTACCTTTAGTCTTAATCGGTACAGTTGTAGCTTCTTTCATGGTTAGGCAGAGGTTGGGGGAGTTTCGCTACGGTTTTTCTCACAAAGAGAACGCCCTGATCGCTTCCTGGGGAATTTTTGGAAATCTGATCTTAGCTGTCTTTTTCGCTGTGGGAGTTTTGGTTTTTCCGCAAAGTTATCTCTTTAACAAAGGATTGATTCTTAACTTGATTATGGCTCTCTGTTCCCTCATCCCTCTTCCTCAACTAGATGGGCTGCAGATCTATTTCGGTTCACGAGCATTATATTTTATTATTCTTTTTTCAGTCGCTTTAACGACGGTCTTGTTACTCACCAAGACTAAAATAGGTTTAATAATAGCAGTGGTTTTAGGAGCATTAGTAGGAATTTTAGCAATCTTAATTAGTTCAGAAGTTTAAGCTTAATTTAATAAACTAAATAAAATAAAACTTTCAATAAAAATAGAGAAAGAGAAGAGATCGGCAATACAAAAATGAAATTAAACGAGCAATGGGCGGAATCTTTAACCTTATTTTTCTTAGTGATAGGATTTGTCATTTCAGTATTGTTACGGACTGCTTTACTAAGCTATTTGACTACGATTATCGCTGGTTTTCTTACTGGAAGAATATTTTATCTCAAACGTTATAAGGAGCCGATTCTTCCTTTTATCATGATGATCCTGGGATTCTTATTAGGTTACTTAGTCGGAGGCCTATGGGCAAACAGGGTATTAATATTGATTTTCTTTGGTCTAAGTTTCTGGGCTTCCTATTACTTGCATTTTAAAGGAATCTTAGGTTTTTTTAAGATAGAAAGATTTGTCAAATAAGAACTGGTTTCTTTTTTAAGAGTAATTTTCAGTAATCTTTTTAAGTAGGAGATTCATCTAACTACTTGATGGCAACTTACAAAGCTAAAAGCGTCGTAATCAGCAGGAAACCTCTTCACGATAAAGAAGAAGAGTGGTCAGCCTTTATCGGCCTTTTCAATGAGAATAACCCTCATCTGAAAGCTAAAGTTCCTTTTAAGGTAATTGAAGTTCCCCACATAGAAAAGATTAGAATCAGAGAATTAAGAAATATTTCTTATTATCTAAGGGGTAACGATATCGTCATAAATAATTTAACAGAGTTAAGTATCGAAACTAAGGATGATATCATGACTTTGACAGGTAAGCAGAACCTTTGATTTTTTGATGTAAGGGATAATTTCCCTAAAATTTTAAAATTCAACAGCAAGTATTAAATAATCTAATTCCTTTCTCAATAATAAGCTCTTAAAAAGAGGTGGTTAAAAAAATAAAGCACGATGCTTATGTAAAGGATCTGTGTGAAAAAATTAAACCCCATTACGACTTTTTATCCACTAATGTTTGTTTATTCTATAATAAAAAATCCAGAAGAAAGAGAAGAATCATTGCTGAAATAGATGTTCTTGCCGTCAAAAAAAATAATATTGATGTCTATGAAGTAAAATGCAGCAACCGGCTAACTAAAGCTAAAAAACAGTTGAAAAGGATTAAGCGGTTAATGCCTCATGTGGATAATATCTTCTTTTTTTGCGGTGATTCAGGGTTATTATACGATTTAACTGAAGAGGACTTAGAACCTTCTCAGCCCCCTCTTCTTCTTGTTCCTTCCAGTCCTTCTATTCAAACTCATAAAATTATTTAAACCCCTGACGACCTGAACCTTTTATGATTAAAGATTTTGTGCCTAGACTGTATCAGCAGACTATTTTGGGTACGGCTGCACATAAGAATACTTTGGTCGTACTTCCTACCGGTTTAGGTAAAACAGCGGTAGCCTTTCTTTTGGCAGCCCAGAGGCTGCATCAATACCCTAACTCTAAAATACTGATGCTGGCTCCAACTAAACCGCTTTGTGAGCAGCATCTGGAATCCTTTAAGAAACATCTTGTTCTAGACCTTCAAAAGTTTGTTCTTTTTACCGGAAGCATTAAACCAGAAAAAAGGGCTGAGTTGTGGAAAGAAGCGCAAGTGATCATCTCTACTCCTCAGGGTTTAGAGAATGATGTAATTAACAAACGGGTAAGGTTAGAGGACACTTCTCTTTTGATTTTTGATGAAGCTCACCATGCTACAGGAGATTATGCTTATGTCTGGCTGGCTCAGCATTATGATAAGGTGGCAAAATTTCCCCGGATACTGGCCTTGACGGCATCTCCCGGAAGTGATCTTGAAAAAGTCAAAGAGATCTGTGGTAATCTAAAAATAGAAAAAGTTGAATTAAGAGTAGAAACAGATGCCGACGTTAAACCTTATGTTCAGGAAATTAAAAAAAACTGGGTCTTGGTAGAATTTCCAGAAGAGTTTAAGAAAGTTCAAAGGTATCTTCTTGATTCAAAAAAAGCTAAACTTCTCGAAGCGCAGAAATTTGGTTATTGTAACAGTCCTGAACTTGGCAAAAAGGACCTTCTAGTTTTGCAAGGAGAATTACAGAAAAAAGCCTCTTCAGGACTAAGGGACTTTGAAATGCTGCGTTCAATTTCTCTTTTAGCAGAAGCTTTAAAAATTGATCATGCTTTGGAACTGTTAGAATGTCAAGGCCTAAAACCATTAAACCTTTATTTCAGAAGGTTACAACAGGAAGCTTTTACTTCTAAGGTTAAAGCTGTAAAAAATTTAATGTTGGATGTTAAGTTCAAAGCAGCCATCTATCTTACTGAAGAGTTAGCGGACAAATTCATCAGGCATCCAAAATTATTGAAGCTTAAAGAATTAGTTGAAGAAACAATCCATCATAACAAAGATTCCAAGATAATTATCTTCTGCCAGTTTAGAGATTCTGCAGAAGAGATTGTCAAACAGCTAGAACAGATTGGTGTCAAAAGCCAGGTCTTTGTCGGTCAAGCTAAAAAGAACGGCCTAGGCTTTTCTCAAAAACAACAGAAAGAGATTCTGGACCGTTTTAGAGAGGGAGATTTTAACGCTTTAATAGCAACTTCTGTAGCTGAAGAAGGGCTGGACATCCCTAAGGTGGACGAAGTTATTTTTTATGAACCAATACCTAGTGCTATCCGTTCTATCCAAAGAAGAGGCCGGACTGGCCGTCTGGAAAAAGGAGAAGTTAAAATCCTGATTACCGCCGGAACCAGAGATGAAGCGTATAGGTGGAGTGCTCATCATAAAGAAAAAAGGATGTACCGCAACCTCGAGAAACTAAAGAGCGATCTTACTTTATTGAATCAGGAAAAAGTTCGGGAAGTAAAGTTACCTGATTTTATTCCTAAAGATCAAGTTGTGACTATTCTTGCCGACCATCGTGAAAAAGATAATCGCATCGTTAAAGAATTGATTGACCTAGGCGTTTCTGTGAAGACGGCCCAGCTTACTTCTGCAGACTATGTCGTTTCTGGAAAAGTAGGAGTGGAATTAAAAAAAGTTCCCGACTTTGTAGCTTCTATTATTGACGGCCGTCTTTTAGATCAAGCTAGAGATTTAAAAAATAATTTTTGTAAAGCTGTTTTGATCATTGAAGGTGAAGAAGACATCTACTCTGTCCGGAAAGTTCATGCTAATGCCATTAGAGGAATGATCTCTGCTATTGTTTTGGACTTTGGAGTTCCGATTTTATACACTAAAAATCCTTTAGATACAGCCGCTCTTTTAGCGATGATGGCTAAACGCGAACAAAATAAGGATGCTGATTTTTCTTATCATGCCTCAAAACCCCGTTCCCTGGCTGAACAGCAGGAATTTATTGTTTCTTCCTTTCCTAATATCGGGCCTCAGACCGCTAAGCTTCTTTTAGAGAATTTTAATACAATTAAGAACTTGGTAAACGCGACTGAGAAAGAAATTATTAACATTAAAGGAGTTGGAGAAAAGACTGCCAAGAATCTTCTGGAAATGTTTGAAAAAGAATACCGGAGTGGTAAGAAAGATAGCTTAGAAGAAGAAAAGATTTGAAGAAAATACTTCAGCGAAAAAATAAGATTTATCCTTTTTCAAAAAACTTCACTAAATATTCTCTTAAATTATTTTATTTTTCCGTTCTGCCACTCTTTTAGAAGAAACCTAGCAGCATAATCTGTGTCTGGTTTACCTCCTTTAATCAGTCTCTTAAATTTGAAAGCTATTTCTTCTAAAATCTTTTCTGAATCCTCTTCTTTAAGACCATAATGTTTTTTAATCCTTGTTTTTTCTTCTTCGATCAAGCTTAAAGCTACAAATTCCGGGTCCTTTATCCTTCCAGAATCAATAGCTCCGGTTTTACCATGCTTAAAAGAATCTTTTTCTTTTCTGGGGAATACTCCCGGTGTATCTATGACTAAAATCTTATTGTCCACTTTGATTTTTTGCAGTCCTTTAGTATATCCGCTCTCTGCAGAAGTACGGGCACTCCCTCGGCCGGATAAAGCATTGATCAAAGAAGATTTTCCCACATTAGGATATCCTAGAATCCCCACAGTAACTTTTTCTCCCCGAGACATTTCTAGTATTTTTTTCTTGAGAAGAGTAGTGCCTAAATGGTCTTTACTGGAGATAAAAAGAGATGGTTTGAGGGTTTTCTTGATTGCTTCTGCCTTTTTAAGGTCGACCAAATCAGATTTATTGATGACAAAAAGGATCTTTTTACCTTCTGATTCTATCTTCTTTTCAATCTCTTTGTTTCTAGTTTCTTCTATACTTCTGGCATCAAGTACTTCTATGATTATTTCAGCTTCCTTAAGTACCTGATTAACGTGTTTCCAAAATGAGGGCATTTTATTTTACCTTTTGATTTATTTAAACTATCTACTTTAACTAATTTTACCTAATTCAGCTAATTCAGCACATATAGTACCCTAAAATACAAATATATAAATATTCCTTGTTTATCCACGAAACATGGTTTTTTCCAAAACATTTCCCAGAACTGTGGCCGGAAGCAATTATCCCCTTTGGGAAGAGGTTTTTCTCACTGCTGATGAAGAAAAGCAGTTGGAAGAACAATGCCGGACAGAAAATTTCCGGATGATGGATGAATGTTTACAAGATGGAAAAGTCTTAGCCATAAAAAATGGCATTAATACCGATGAAAATAGAGTTAGGTTAGCTATTGCCTTGTTTGAGAAAAGGGCTTCTCATTTGGTTTTCTGGAAGGAAAGCAAAGCCAAAGAAAAATTTGATGAAAAATATAAGCACTAAAAGTTAAGAAAAATAGTTAAGAAAAAAAACAGTTAAAAAAGAAAATAGTTAAAACAGAGATTAATAAAATAATATAAATTAAGATTTATTTCTTGGAGATGTTTTTCTTCAGGAATTTCTCAACATTTTCTAGCTCTTCTTTAGTATTGAAGAACAGCAGATGCTTTTTTTTCTTTTTTGCTAAGAGATAACCGCCTAAAAAGAACTTATCTAATTTATGGTGTTCAACATCTTTAAGAGCAACTTTTTCTTTCTTGACTTTTCCTTTTTTCTTTCGTTCAACATGAAGATGAGTAGGAGTAAGATGATAATGTTCTTCTACTTCCCTAATCCTTTGTACTAGGTAAGACATTAAAAAATACAGTCCTAAGAACAGGAGAGAGTACACTACGGCTAAAAACCATCTTCGATTGACTTCCAGGAATGAGAAGACAAAAACAAGTACAGTCAACAAGATCAAAAAAACCTTTTCAATCTTTAATAGATTAAATTTCTTTTCAGGAAATTTCCAATGTATTTTTTGAGTGTCTGCCATTTCAGTATCTTTTATCTTGTAACCTCTTTTATTTTTTTTTAATCTAGTAAAGGAGCTTTAGTCATGCTAATTAATGAAGATATAAACATGGCGGTAAAGATAAGCATGAACGCAAGCCCGTAATTGAAACTGAGCGGATAGATCCAATATGCAGAAACCAAGAAGCCTATGATTGATAAGACCATGAAACTTCCTTTAAGAGGCGCCGCATGCCATTTAACCGGACTTTTTTTCTGAGTTGAAACTGGCTTAGACTTCAGAGCAGAACGCTTGACTGGTTTTGATGTTTTTTTAGATTTCTTAGTAATAGATTTTTTAGCCATCACTCTTCACCTCTTTTTTTAGTACTTTATGATTAATTATCAACTATTTTTCAATTTTTTTTTAAGTTACTATTTAATTATTATTAAATTAAAGGAATAATTAAAGTAAGTTTCCTTAATTTAAAAATTTATCGACTAATTTCTCCGCTTCTTTTCTTTTTTTCTGGTGTTCTTTCAAGAAAGTGGTTAATCTTTCGATAGTCATTTGTTTCAATTCACCGCTTAACAACTTTCCAGACCTATAATCATCATGGATCTGCTGCAGTTTTTTATCGTCAGGCTCTAAACCGTACTTCAACATCTGGAAAGCTACGTCCACTTCAGGATCACCTCCTTTCTTGCGGTGCTCTTCCAAAGTGGGCTGTCCTCCCGAAAAAGCATATTTCTTAATTTTTAAAGCCGCTTCATCAGGGCTGTCAGTCAAAGCAATGAAAGACATCGGATCAGAAGAGGACATTTTTCCTCCTTTTAATCCCGGAAGGAACTTGTGATAAGTGGAACTTAATTGGGTGAACTTAAAGGCTTTGATTCTTTGGGCAAGATCTCTTGCCAGCCTTAAATGGGGATCTTGGTCTGAACCTACCGGAATTATTACAGGAAGAGATTTATCTTCAAACTCAGGAAGTTGGGGATGCAACATGTCTGCTGCTTGCAACAAAGAAGAAACCATTTTTCCCGGAGTAATCTCTCCGTAAACGGCTTTAAATTCATTAAAGGTAGCATGTCTTGCCAGCATGTTCGCCAAGCTGTAATAAGCATTAGCTTTCTTCCCTTCTTTAGATCTTGAAGATTGGAAATAAAAATCACATTTTTTAGGGTTTAATCCTAAGGCAATATAATTAATTAAATATTCTTTGATAGCTGTCTCTCTCAGCTCTTTTATGTCAGTATTCCGAGAATTGTAAGCTTCGATATCCGCAACAGCAACATAAATTTTTGCTCCTAAGCTTTGGTAAAAAATAATCTGGTCAGCCACTAATTTATGGCCGAAATGAAATTTACCGGAAGGCATCAATCCGGTCATCATCACAAAAGGCTTTTTTTGTTCTACCGCTTCAACAATCTTCTTGAAATCCCTATGGGCAAAAACAATCCCTCTTCTGAAAAGGACATTCTTTTCAAATTCTTTAGGAAGATGGCTTAAAGGAATCAAGCCGAATTCTTTAATCAGCTTATCATAATCAATATTTCCTTTGACTTCCCAAGGTGTTACTTTTTGTTTGCTGGTCATTTTTTGTTTGCCTGTCATGATTAATTTATGATTGTTCCTTATTTATAATATTTTCTTTAATCTTTCTTATTTGCCTTTTTTTCTTTTTTTGAGGAAGGAAGGTGAAGAGAGGGGAGATTGGGGGTAGTAGAATAATCTTCCCTCCCGGTCACCGTTTTGAAATGAAGTTATTGTTAAGTTATTGATTGGTCTCTGATTTGTCTTGGTTATTTCTTAAGGTACCAAGCTGTACTCTTCCCGATTGTAAAGCTGTCAATCTTTCCTTCTAATTTGATTTTGAGGCAGTGCCTATCGGCAGTATGCCAGGCAATGTTAAGCTTTTGAGAGATTTCTCTAGTCGAGACGGGCCTGGGAAAAGACTCTTGGATCAGCTTCAAGATTTTTTTACGAACTTCTTTGATCATTTCAAAAATACTCTTAAAGGGTAGTTTTATTATATAAACATTTGTATTTTAGTAAGCATTATTTATATTATTTATTCTAAACTAATTAATCTTAATTATATTACTAACTAAAATAGATTACTTATATTTGCACTTTCAGGAGAGAAAAATAGAAATATCCTTAGAACAATCTTAACATAATTTTTATCAGAAGCTTAATCTCTTTCTTAAGATAAAGAAGTTTGGTCCAAAAGTTTTCTATAAACAAAATCGGTCACGCCTTTAAGATTTTCAATATCTTCTTTATTGTATTCAATCAATAACTCTAACCATTCTCTATCTCCCGAAGCGTGGAAAGTTTTCCATAACTCTACCGGATTTCCGGTTAAATTAGCTGGCCTTTTTAGATTCAGTATTTTTTCCACTTCTTTTAATCCTCCTTTTAAGCCGAGGTTAACGCACAAAGGTTTAAGGTCTAGGTGGGGGGAGGTAACTTCTAGATGGAATTGTTTTTTTAATTTTGGCAGGTCAAAAGAGCTTCCATTAAAAGTGATTACCAGCTTATATTTAGATAATTCTTTCTCTAATCTTTGTTGATTTAAATTAATGCCTTTGACAAAGAAGTTGCTGTTGTAATAATCAGAGATTCCCACTAAGATCACTTTTCCGAAACTATCCACTTCTACATCTAAGAAACAGCATTCTTCTTTAAAATGGCTATAAAGTCTCCAGATTTCTTTAGAGGGAAGTTTTCTTTTAAAAAATTCGGCCTTATCATTCAACAAAGCGACCTGTGCTTCTCTTAACTTACGATCATAATAAGATTTTTTCCCTACAGAAATACCTCTAACTTTATCAGCCTTCAGAAAATCTTGCCAATCCTTGATTCCCTGTTTCCAGATGTTTTTCTCTTTTCGGCTGTTAATTCTCTCTAAAAACAGGAATGATTTTTTGATCATTTTTTTAAATTAAAATAAAACCCTAATTATTAAAATTATTGCTAAAAACAATGGTTATGGCCATGATGGAGCTACTCCAAAACAAAGATGTAAAAATAAAAATACTCTTATAAATCAAGGATTATCTTTCTAGTCTTCAAATTTACCGTTTTAATCTTCTGTTCTTTCTTCAGTTCTTTTTCAACTTCTTTCCACTCTTTAGTTTTCCTCAACTCTTTTACGATCTCTAACAATTTTTGCAATTGAGTATATTTTTCATAGATCAGTTCTCCTTTTTTAGCATTTAGGTCAATTTTGTTCTGATGACTTTCAAGAGCTTCTTTTTGTTCTCGGATGGTCTTCTCTAAAGTTTTGATCTTTCTTTCATAAGGGGAGATAGTCTTGAAAGGATTTAAGGTATCTACTGCTTCACTATATGTTTCTGTTTCAAAAGAAAATTTTTCTCCCTTTAAAGGGAAAGGAGTAATTTGTTCTTCATAGACGCATCCTTGAGGTTTTTCAATCTTTTTAAGCAGATCTTTCACAGTCTTGACGATCTGTTTGATATCCTTCTCATCAGCATCAGGAGGCAGCTTCTGGGAATCAACTGCGCTTAGTTTACAGACTTCTTCTGCATATAAGCCTCCTAAGCCAACTTCGATAGCCAGAGCAGTAGCCAGATTTTTCTTTTCACTTTTTTTCAAGATTTTTTGTAAGCCCGAAAGATTGATATTTTTCCAATCAAAACTGGAAAGAGGAAAGACATATTCCATCTTTACTTTTACAGTTCTTTCTTTCCACAGCTGAGATTCTAAAGCCCCAATTATCATCAGTTTATCATCTGTCAGAATAAGATTCCCTTTAGAATACAATTCCAGGATTAAGAGATATTTTTCTTTTGATCTTTCAAGTTCAAAGATCACGATCCGTTCAGAATCTTTCTGATAGATTCTTTTAACAAAAGCATTGTTCAGGTATTTTCTCAGCTGCATACAGAAACTGGAAGGTTTTAAGGGCACTTCTTTCTTTTTAGTGAAACAGAGATATTTTCCCGGAACTAGTTTCACCAACTTTTTTCCTTCATCAGGAGCATGCATTTGAAAAAGAAGCTCTTTTTTTTCTTGGTGATAAACTTGGGAGATTCTTCCTTTTACTAAACTCTGCAGCTCGTTCACAATCGCTGCAACCTCTAAAGAAGAAAGGCCTTTTTTGTTCATGGTTAGTATTATTCTTGCTTACTTTAAATAATTTTGTTTAAGATACTTAAGAACTTATTTGTACTTATCTTTAACGGTTTGCAAGAAATTATCTATGGCCTTAATAGAAACCTCATATAAAGAATCGGAATAAAAATCAACCCCTTCTTTTGTCAGGACTGCTAAATCCATCGACCAACCAGTATTAGGATCTTTCTGTTCCGCTTTATTTAACGAACTTTTGATGATATCTATCGCTTTAGGGAGAGTAATTTTGCATTGATTAATTTTTCCTTGTTCTAATAGTTCATTTATATATCCTTCGATAACGTCAGAACCGGAGCCGGCGGAAAGATATTCAAACTCTTTTGTTTTTTGCGGCTGTTTAAGATTTCCAAAAACATCTACTTCCCATAAATCAATATTGTTGTTAATTTCCGCAGCAAGTACGAGTTCGTGTAAACAATCTAATTCTGCTCCGTTTCTTTTAGCGATAGTGTTGATATAATTGATAGCGCGAAAATGTGGTCCTTTAAAACCTGGTCCGAGCAGGTAATTTTTAACCGCAGCATTAATTTCCTTTATCATCTTCTGATCAGAATAATTCTGAAAAATTGCAAATTGGTTGCTTACTCCGCCAGAATAAGCAGTGATCCAATTTTTTCCAGATTTTATTTTACGGATTGATTCTTTTTTAATAATTCTTTCATTTTCATAATAACTTAATTGCCTATCAGCCCCGAGAACTATTCCTTCAACACCACTATTTGCTTTTATTGCTATGATAGTCGTCATTTTAGAATGATTTAAATTAATAATATAAACTTTAATAATCTTTACTTACTGGGATAGTATCTTTCGGAAAGACCCATCAGAAACTATAATCCAACATACTCCAATCTTTTAATAGTATTTTAACAATAGAATCAAAAAAAGAGCGCCCGGAGGGACTCGAACCCCCGACCCGTCCCTCTGCAGGGGACTGCCTTAGCCGCTTGGCCACGGACGCATTAAAACCTTCAGAATAAGTCTTATTTATATAATTTTCTGGTGACTTGGCTCTATATTTAAAACCAGAACTTCAGGACTTGCTCTGGGTTTAATTTCATAGAAAATGTTTTAAAATCTTCTTTTTCCACCAGCGTGTTCACTAGTGGTAAGCATCCAGTAACACATCAATTGGAAAAAGAAGGGTCAGAAATCCGACCGAGCCGTAGGCGAGCATGCCCCCAGCCTATTAACTGGGGCGTCGGATTTCCTTGACATATAATAAAAAAGAAATTACAACCATAAATATCTTAGCTCAATTTCCTAAACTAAAATTTCTGTGTTTCCTGGTAGCCGACATGCTCTTTTATCTTGTCTGTTTTTCCACAGTAGGGGCAAAGAACTTTATGAAGTACATCAGCTTTGTTTTTATCTACTTTAAAAGAATATTTACAACGTAAACAGTGTAAATATACGACGTTCGGAGGAATGTTCTGAACGGGCTTCTTTTGTTCTGGTTTAGTGCCGCTGCTTTTAAGTTTATTGCAGCAGTCTTCACAGATAAGAAGATTATTGTCCAATCCTTTAGGATATAATCTTACTTTTTCTAAAGGCACTGAGTTCTTGCATCTTTCACAGGTTCTAATTTTGCGGATATCCATTTTGATCCACCTTCTTTCTTTTTTAATCTCTTTTTTGGCGGCATGATTTCTTAACCTATGCCCGAGATTAACTATTAACTTTCAGAGCGTTTTAAGTATTTAATACTATCTTTTTTAGATATAAATAAGATTATTTTTAACTTCAGTATTGTTAATTCCTGGTTTAAAGGCAAGATAAATAAAATAGATACCAGAAAATACATTTAATCTTACTTAAAAAAATTAAAAGATCAGTTTTTATTTAAAACCGAACTGGTCTTTTAAATCTCTTATTTTTTGTTCAATTTTTTCAGTCTCTTTTCTTTCAATTTCTTCTAATTTTGATTGTTTTATTTTTAAGTATTCTTTGGCTAGAACTTTTTCCCATATTCCAGGAATATACGTTTCTATTTTTCCATCAAAACTTTTAAAGACATCTTCTGTTTTATAAGTGATGGTTATTGTATTCAAAATACTTTTATACCCCCATTCGCCTACATCTTTTAGACGAGCTTCAACAACCAATCCTTTTAAATTGTCATAGCACTCATCGTAATATTTTGTTTTTTCAAATCTAGTAGCAACTTCTTTTCCGATTCTAAGGTATTTTTTGCCTTCTTCTTTTCTTCCTTCAATCTTCCCTAATAAATCAGACAATTCTTTTTCTTTTTTTATTTTTGGCCCCATAATTATCCCTCCATTTTATAGAATGGTGATAAATTTATATTTTCGATTAATTTGTAAAATAGATTTTGTAGAGAGGATATTAGAATTTTTATAAAAAAAGCGGACCTGAGGGGACTTTCAAATCTTCAGGAAGAGTTATTAGTCTCCCTAAAGGATATTTGAACCCCCGGTATCCAGCTTAGAAGGCATGCGCGGTTATTCACCTTGGCGCCCTATCCAGGCTAGGCTACAGGTCCATTAAGTTTCAAAACTATGGTTATCTTTAAAAATGTTACCCGATATTTTATATTTATGGGTGGACTATGGGCGAACTGATTACTTTTGAAGAAAAGGCCGTTATTGTTAAAGGTCTAGACCGATTGGCTTTGCCGGATGAAGATAAAGTTAAAAACCAGTTCTTTTCTGAAGAATATAGTCTTCTCTTACAGTTGAAGGATTCTTGTAACTTAACTTTAACTAAGAAAAAACCAACTTTGTTCTATCCAGGTTGCGGTTCAGATATCTTAACTCCCTTAATTTATTTAGAATCACTTTTTCCTCAAACTACTGAGGCTGATTTAATCTTTAATGACGAGAATAATACTTTTGGCTTGATTAAGACTATCCTTGATGAAGTGGGAGTCTCTTTTCAAGAACAAGATAATCATCTTTGTTTTTATTGGAAGAACATCTTGATTCATTTAGAGTTTATTCAGGGCGATGCTTTCTCTTTGATTCGAGAGATTCCCCCCTTTGAGATCTATTTTGAAAAAGCTTTTAGGATCATGAAAAGTTATCATCAGGATTTTGAAGATCTGGTCTATGAAAAACTTGCTGAAAAAGGGATTCTCATCTCTGATTCAGGTTTTCAAGATAAAGATTTAAAGAAAGTACCGGTTCCAGAAGCCTTAAGTTCTTACCAAGAGATGATCATTGGAATAAAAAATTAATATTTTAAATGCAGAGAAGTGCAACGTAGTGCAAAGTGAGTTTTGCATTATTAAGATAATCGGGGATTGCTTTAGTTTTTTAATGTACAAAGCAGAATATCATTAGAATCTAGGGAAATTGGAAGTTTACTAAATCTTATTTTCTCTTATAAGATAATAAGCTCCACGATATGATCCTACTTTTTTAATAAACTTAAATTTAATCAATTCATTAATATCCTTAAGCGCAATGGGGAGTGAAACATTGTTAATATTTGCATACATCTTTGATTTAATTGTTTTATTTTGTCTTAAATAATCCAAGGCATTTAACTGTCTGGGATTTAGGTCTTTGAGTCCTTCTATAGATTTCAGATTACTTTTAGCATTTCTTAAAGTTACAACAAAAAATCCTCCTTCAAAATTAAACTCTGGATCTCTAAGTCCAGCTTTCCTCATTTCGTTTCTCATCTTTGGAATTCCTAATCCAAGACCTTCTATATATTGGCAATCTCTCAATAATTTATATGTGAGCGGATTTCTTCTTACAGACCTTTTTCCGAAGAATTCTTTTGTAAGTCCAGGAGGTAAGCCGCCGGGGTTAGAGATTTCGATACGATCATCAAAAACATTTATCTGAATTCCATCATAACTAAAATAATCTCTATGAACTACTGCGTTGATAACTGCTTCACGAATAACTGATGAAGGATATTCTTCAATTTCTATTCTTCTCGGAGAATCTTCTGGAATAATAAATCTTTTAGAAATATTTTCTCGAATAAATGCAATAGTTCTTTCAATATTTTCAATTATATCTGACCTGAAATCACGCTGGGAAACAATATTTATTGGTTCCACTCCAGAAAAGCGAACAACTCTTACTTCGCTTTGGGGGTGCCAAAGAATTGGTTCTTTAGCGAAGAAGATAATTCCCACATTCTTTATTCTAAAAACACCATTTTCTTTTCCAAGTGAATTATTAATAATGAAATTCTTAATAGTGTTAGATTTTAAGTAATCTTGCCGATCACGCAAAGATAAATAATGCTTAATTCTATTCTCGTCAAGATCACTTAATTTTGCTTCTGTATCTTGCTCATCAAAACATAAGATCTGTTTGTTCTTCAAAAAATCAATCAATGATTGGCCTTCTAATTTTTGAGTCGTACTACCCATTCGCACATAAATTGCTCCATTAAAAGTATGCGCATTTTTGTCGTTAGCTTTTGCTACGTCTATGACTACTATTTTCTTATTATCTATTGTATGGATGGTAGTAGATATGTGTGGTGAAGAAGAGATGTGCTGACGAGCATTAGCAATATTTTGTTGAAGCTTATCAAAGTTACAATGTAATCCTTTAACTTCTCCTTTTTTACCTATGCCTAGAAGAAGAAAACCACCCTCTGCATTGGCAAACCCACAAATTATTTCAGAAAGTTTTGTTTCAGAAGGACATCCTTCTTTAAACTCGATTTCTTGATTCTCTTCGGTGTTAATAATTTGAGTTAATTTTTCTTTATCCATTTTACTATAAACTCTTTTTAGTAACTTTAAGTAAGTTTAAGTAAACTTAAAGTAATATATAAATTTTCTGTTTCTGAAGTGTTTTAATGTTGATTAAGTAATTTAAATAACTTAAAGTAAAATTAAAGTAATCAAGTATTACAACAATTTCACTTGTCTTTATTTTATCCTTACTTTTTCTACAACCACGTCTTCTACTGGATGATTAGGACCGTTAGTTTTCAGAGAAGCAATCTGATCTACTATATCCATCCCTTCTACAACTTTCCCGAAGACGGGATGTTTAGAAGAAAAAGGTTGTTTATCAAAGTCGAGATAAGTGTTGTCTACTACATTAATAAAAAATTGACTTCCTCCAGAATTAGGACCGCTGTTAGCCATAGCGATAGTACCTCTGACATTGGACAATCCTTCTACGAATTCATCTTCAATCTTATATCCTGGACTGCCGGTACCCCATAAATTTTTCTGGGAATCGTCTTTGGAAAGAGGATCTCCTCCTTGGATCATGAAATTCTGGATTACACGATGAAATTTTGTTCCGTCATAAAATCCTTTTTCAGCTAGATCAATAAAGTTTTTAGTCGTGATGGGCATCTGATCTTCAAACAGTTCAATGGTTATAGTGCCCAAGTTTGTCTCTAAAATAGCCGTCTTATTCATTTTATGTCCCCCACAAGTCACTAGAAAGATACTTGATATTATTATCAACCCTGCAATCAATATTTTTTTCATTATTTTTCCAGAAAATTGAATTAGTTTAAATTATTTGTTGTTAGAAAAAGAGCAGGTGTGATCTAATCTAAAGATTAAGCAAACTGTTTTTAAAAATTTTATCCAAAATAAAGGCGCAATGCATGAAAAAAGAAAACTATCTTTTCATTACTAAAATAATACTTTCCTTCTATTTTATGTATTTTGGCTTTAAAGCCGAAGATAAGCACTTTATTTGGGTTCACAAAACGAAAAATATCGTTTTTGGGAGCAAGAAAGGGTGTTATTATTTCTCCGCTACTAAAAATGCAATGAAGCACTTTTCCACGCTTTATGAAAAAATAAAGAGAATTGGTGTAAATTAATCTAAAAATCACTTTCTTTTAAAAAAAAGAGAAATCTTTTTAAATAAAAGTGTAAATAATAATCATGAAGATATTTATGGGTACAATAATTAGTTCCAAACTGAAAACTGAAGGAAAAGTTATTTTTGAATTGCTGATGGATCATAAAGAGGCCGCTCAATTGAAGGGAACGTGGAATGACATTCATATCTTTTCAGAAAAAAACGATTCCTTTAAAACAAAAATTAGTACGCGAGGAAAGAATGCTTCCACTAAGTATCTTCTTATTCCTCGAGGAATGAGAAAGAACATTAATTTGGATAAAGAAGTAATTTGTCAAAAAATAGAGTTAAAAGATAAGATTTTCTTTATTTCTATTATAAAAAAAATCTAAATTTTTTTTTAATTAGAAATTTCATCCATCAAAGTTAGTTTTTAGAATTTTTATTTCTTGCTGGGTCTAATACAAGAAAAAACTATTTTTCTGTACTAAAAATCAATAGTTTTTGATTTTCATGTACCCTGAAGCTTTGCTTCGGCATTAAATTAAAGCAAGATTAAAAATACTTCGGAACTCTGCTCCGCTTTTTTTTAACTAAAAAAGGTTTTTTCTCCTAAAAATACACCTCTTTATCTCAAAAGTTACCTTTTTTAAGTGTTTTTTCATCTTTATTTAAAAATAAGATATTTATAATCTTAAATTATTT
>JAHJDB010000076.1 GCA_018812765.1 Nanobdellota archaeon | reverse complement strand
GCAGGCGGTTGTGCAGTAACGGTTGGTTACAATGAGTTCTCAACTGTTCAGAATTACATTGATAATCAGCAAACACATCACGGGATAGCTTAACAATACAACAAGGATACCCCATCCTTTAGGGTGGGGAGGATGTCATTTTATTTTATTATTTTTTTATTAATTCACAACTATTTTAAAGGAATTACAAGTTTTAGTTTATTGATGAATATTGCAATCCTGGGCGGAGGAAGCTGGGGTACAGCTTTAGCAGTACATCTAGCCGGAAAAGATCATTCTGTTAAGGTCTGGGAATTTTTTGAAGAGCAAGCCAGAAAGATGCAGGATGAAAGAATCTGTCCTTTATTAGCAGAAGTAAATTTGTCAGAAAACATTTTAATCTCATCAAACATAGCTGAGGTGGTTCCAGGAACAGATCTAGTTTTCTTGGTCGTTCCTTCAGATAAGGTAGAAGTAACCATAGAGTCTGCAAGAGGATTGATCACTACTCAGCCTGTAATAATCTGTTCAAAAGGGTTTGGAAAAGGATTAAGATTTTTAGATGAAGTAGTCAAAGAAAAAATTTTTGGAAATGTTTACTGTTTATATGGACCAACACATGCAGAAGAAGTCGGTCAAGGAAAATTCAGCGGGATAGTCTTAGCAGGAAAAAATAGTCAAGAACGTGAAAAAATAAAAGAAGTTTTATCATCAGATTTTTTTAAAGTTGAATTGAGCGATGATTTGAAAGGGGTACAAGTAAGCTCAGCCTTAAAGAATGTGATTGCCGTTTTCATGGGAGTGTTAGACGGGAAAGGTATGGGAGATAATGCTAAGGCTTATGTAATCACTAAAGGAGTAGAAGAGATAAAAAAAGTAGGGCTAGCTTTAGGAGCAAGAGAAGAAACGTTTTATGGACTGGCTGGACTGGGAGATGTTTTTGTTACAGCAACAAGTAAACATTCTAGAAATAGGCACGTGGGAGAACAAGTTGGCAAAGGAAGAAAAATTGATGAAGTTATAGCTGAGATGAAAATGGTTGCTGAAGGAGTTACAACAGTCAAGGAAGCGATAGGTCTGAAAGAAAAGTTAAACCTAGAACTGCCTTTAATAGAAGGCTTGTATCAAATTATTTTTGAAGGTAAAGAGATTGAAAAAATATTATCTCAATTATGAGAATTACAGGTGGTTTATCACGCTGATTCTTCTGTCTCTGTTTCTTTAGCCGGAGTTAATTTAAATTTCTTAACAGCTTCTTCATATTTAGTCTCATTAAAACCGATAATTGCTTCTCCATTGATATCTAAAATAGGAACAGCAAGCTGACCAGTTTTTTCTAAGACTTCGTCTCTACAGATTCCATTCTGGCTTTCAGAGACGTCACATTCTTCAAAGTCAACTCTTCTTCTTTTCAACCAGGTTCGAGCTAGTTTACACCAAGGACAAGCTGGAGTCGTATAAAGTTTAATTTGCATTTGTTGTACCCCCATTTTTCATCTCAATGTATTCATTGGATGTTTTTTTTAGTTTTGATAGCTGAATTCTTTTGAAGAATGAAACTCTCTTTTTAAGATTATTCTTTTCTTTACTGATAGATGTTGTTAAGGAATCATGATCTAATGTGACAATATCTCCTTGTTCTATAGGCTCCCAGAATAATCCTGGGATTGTTAAATGTTCAGAACTGACAAGGATCATCTCCTTATTTTTTCCTATTTCCATTTGATAATATTTTGGAAATTTATTTTCTTTGATAGCTATAACTGCTTTTTCTTTTATGCTAAGAATGATGTTACTGCCAACTTCTTTTCTGTAATGGTTTAAATTTTTTCGAACGGCTTTTTCTAATTTGTTCTTTTTCAGGTCTGTCAAGATGGAATAGAACAGTTTCTCGGAGTCAGTCTCTCCTTTCAGTTCATATTTTGGATCAAAAGTAATCTTTTCATCAATAAATCCGTTGTGACAAAAAATAAAAGTTTCTTTTTTTTGTTCATCATCAGATCTGAAGGGGTGGGTGTTGTCATGAGAAATTTCACTGCCAATTTTTTTCCTGATATGTAGAATGAAGAGATTAGTTTTTATTTTTCTGATCTCGTTTAGAGAAGGGTCGTCATAGATCGGCTTAATTGATTTTTTGAGAACCCATTCTTTGTCTTTGTTCAGATAAGCAGCTCCCCAGCCACTGTCATGAATCCAACTTCCAAGTCCTTTTTCTTTGTTGAGTTCATGAACAGTATTTTGATCTTTAGCCATCAACAGAGCTCCGTCTAGAATAGGATTTAAATCAAAATTTCCGGAAGCTATTAACATGCGGCACATTTTTATCTCTGGTAATCAAGCTTCTGCTGTAGATTTTCCACGGCCTGTTGGTGTAATCTATGGACAAACAAATTCACTTGGGTTGATTCCTCGACATTATACTCTGATTTATGGCCCAAATATTCAATCACTTGGGAAGCAACATTTTTTCCAGTAATTGTCATCTCTCTTAAAGGATTAAGATAATGTCTTTCATTTTGTTCTAATCCTGACCTAGCAAAGTTTTCTAAAGCACTAAGATAGTCCTGCACTTTTTTGTTTTCAAGACCGTATCTGACGGCCAACAGAGAATAATTATCTAAAGTTTCTTTATTGGGAAGAATAACTCTATCCTTGCTAAATTCGTAGGATTCATTTTCAGCTGCAATAAAAACGGGAATATTATTTCTCATTACTCTATTAATATATCCAGAAACTAAAGAAGCTTGACCAAGTAAGATATCTAAAGGAGCAGAATCGTTTATTCTCAGCTCAAAAGTTCCTTCTCCCACATCCGGGCGTAAGCGGACATCGGAATAGCCGGTATTGAATTCTTTAAAGAAATCAGTAAAGTTGTAATCAGCTGGAACTTCTGATCTCCAACGTTCGGCATTAAAAACCTTTTCCCAGCTTTGGTATCTAGCTTTGTCTCTTTTTTTAAGATCTTTTTCGGAGATGATGTAATCCCTATTCTCCGGAATGTTAGCAAAGACACCTTCTTTAGGATCAGCAAAAAGTTTGTAGCGGTGGCAGCTTTCACTATTTTTCCTTTCATGATTTATAGAGGAAGTAGAAGTAAAAGCAATCGTCGGACGAAGGGCAGTAAGCAGATTAAATTGGTCCGCTAATCTTGGTTTATATTGATCAATATGGATGTGAACCCCGGAAATTTTAGTTAATCTTTCAACCGCTTCTGAACCGAAGATAGTTTTATAGCCCACATATCTATTAAAGGCTTTAGGATTTAGATAACTTTCTCCAGCTCCTGTTTCACTGATGGGAATATTGATTACTTCTAGATCTCTACAAATTCTGTCACTAATCTCTTCTGCTTCTAAAATATCTCGACAGAGCTTGTCTAACGATCTTCGAGGAGGAGAATTATATTCGTTTTGGTGCGTGCTCGCTTCAGAATGAAAATATTTATAATCACCTTCTTCATTCTGGTTAAGAGGATGATTACGGAATTCTTCAGCTTTATTGGCAATAAACCCATCTAAGCGATGTAATCCTTTTTCGTATTCTACAGCTACTTGTAAATTTTTCATTCTCCATTAACACATAAAATAAAGTGCACCTCATTTCTTTGTTAAATCATGGTTTAGAAGAACTTTTTAAATTTTTGCTTTTTTGTTTATTTTTTTTCTTTTCATTAGCAGATTGAGGCTTTTTATTGCCGTTTGGTGGTTAAAAATCTTAATTTTATCTAACCTAAATTAAAAAGAAGGAAAAATCAGAGTCATATTAAGAAATAATGCTTAAAATTAGCTTTGATTAAATATTTAAACTTAATTTTTATTTCTTGTTGGGCCTAATACCAGAAAAAACTATTTTTTCTGTACTAAAAATAATAGTTTTTAATTTTCATGCACCCGAAGCTTGCTTGGCATTAAATTAAAGCAAGATTAAAAATACCTAGAGTTCTGTTCCGAAGGGATTTTTATTTTTTTTAAATATAATCATTCGATGGTCCCTATGTTTCTTTGATTCTAATGAATCAAAAGATTCAGCCATCATCTCTTCAGGAATGGAAAGAGCACCAAAAGCTGGATCGATGATTTGAAATTTAGAGCCGTCATAACCAGTAACGGCGATATAGTTAGAAGTATTTCTTTTTGAATTCCTGATCGGTTTGGCGTTTATTCTTAATAGAAGAATGTTATTGTCGTTAAGTTCTTTTTTTAGGTTTTCAAGGGTAATTTCTCTTTCTTCAATCATAAGGTTCATTTTTTCGGCTTCTTTTAAGTACATATTCGAGCAAAATTCTGCTTGTTTGATATCTTCTTTAGTATAGCGGTAAAAGCGATAATCAGGGAAGCCATATTCTTTTTCTTCGACTACAACTTTAAGATCTAATCCTTGTTTTTTAGCGTAAATAGCTAAGGCATAAACAGAAGAACCCCTGGTAGGTAGATTGACTGTTTCTCTCCAAATTTTGAATTCTTGTTCTTTACTTAAAGAGATTTCAGGTTTAAAATGGTTTAGAATAATTAATAAAGAAGAAGCTGCCGTAGTAAATTCAGTCGTTTGGAAATAAGGTTGCATTTGTTAACCTATCTTTAAAGAACTAATTATATAAAGATTTCCCGGGTATCGTGAAAATAACCAACAGATTTTTAAATGAAACACTCATTTTAGCTCAAATTGGGTATCTAAATCAATAAGTCCGGGCTTATAAGAAAATCTAAAATGGTAAAAAATACACAGAAAAAGGAAAGTAGGATTAACGTAAAGAGGAAATCGTGGTATAAAATAATCTCTCCAAAATTATTTGGACAGAAAGAGATGGGCGAATCATATTTATCTTCTTCAGAAAATGCAATAGGTAGAAGTATGAAGATTAATCTAAAGGATCTTACTGGTAATATTAAAGACCAAAGATTATATGTAAACTTTAAAATCAATAAGGTAGATGGAAGTCTTTTAAGAACTGTGATGACAGGATTCCAATTAACACCTACTTATGTAAAGAGGATGGTAAGAAAGAATACTGATAGATTAGATGATACTTTTGTTTTTAAAACCAAAGATGGCAAGAAGGTTGTAGTGAAAACTTTAATAATCACTATGCATAAAGCACAGCGTTCAGTAAGAGCCAAAATAAGGGCTGGACTAAAAGTTCAGTTTGAAGAAGAAATTAAGAAAGGAGATTTTTCAACTTTTGTAGCGAATTTAATCAACAGGAAAATACAGACTGCTATAAAAAAGAATTTACATAAGGTCTTCCCGATAAAAGAGCTTAGTGTAAGAGTTCTTTCATTAAAGGATGAATCTTCAGAAGAAGCAGTTGTTGAAGATAACAGTGCAGAGATTCTTGTTGAAAAAACTCCTATCCAAAAAAAACCAGCAGCAGAAACACTTGTTGAAGAAGGAAGCGAAGATTCTGACGAAGATTCCGATGATGACGATTCTGATGACGATGAAGATTCTGATGCTGACAAAGAAAAGGAATAAAAATAATTATATTCCTTTTTTACTTTTTTAATCATGAAATTTCTAACTTTCACTGATTTACACGCGGACAAAACTTTATTAAAAGAGTTAGTCAGTCGTGCTTCTAAAGAAGATATTGATTTTTTGGTCTGTTGCGGCGATATTTCTATCTTTGGGAAAGGATTAAGGCATACTCTTAAAGAATTGAATTCTTTGAACAAAAAAGTTTATGTTCTTCCTGGTAATCATGAAAGTGATGAAATGATGACTAAAGCCGTAGCAGATTTGTCCAATTGTGAAAATATCCATCGTAAAGCAGTAGAGATTGATGATTACATTTTCTTAGGCTATGGGGAAGATGGTTTTTCTCAAAAAGACCCCGAGTTTAGAAAAATTTCCAGAGAATGGTATGGTAAATATAATGGCAGAAAGATTGTTTTAGTTACCCACGGTCCGGCCTACGGAACAAAAGCAGACCGATTGGAAAAAACCCATGCCGGGAATATAGATTATAGAAATTTTGTCGAAAGAATCAAACCAAAATTAATGATTTCAGGACATCTTCATGAAACTGTAGGAGCAGTTGATACCATCGGAAAAACCAAAGTAATCAATCCTGGCTGGGAAGGGATGGTTATTGAGTTAAAATAAATGTTTGGTTAAAGGTTTAAAAATTCTCAAATAGTTTCAATAAAAACTTTCTTAGTAGCAATAGCAATACCTTTCTCTTTAGTATTAACTTCCACTGCAGACATAGAAGCTTCTCCAATCGCTACCAGTTCGTCTTTGAGAGTAAGAATAGCAACAGTTTCTCCTTTCCGAAAATTTTCTAGTTTAGAAATCCCTGGGATGGCTAAGTCTCTACCATGGCTGAGAGATTCTATAGTTGAATCTAAAATCCAGCATTTAGGAATATATTTTAAAGCATTTTCAATCGGCTGGAGGCAATGCATCAAATATTTATCATTATTTTCTTTAGTATAAAAATGATAAGCATCTTCAAGATCGTTAAGAGTAACTAAATTATCTTTTTCTGTGAAAGGACCGGCTTGAGTTCTGCGTAATTCAGCCATATGGGCTCCCGTTCCTAAGGACTCACCTATTTTATGGCAAAGAACACGAATGTAAGTTCCTGCTTGACATTTGACCCGGAATAATACATCTTGACCTTTAATTTCTAAAACTTCAAAATTATAAATTTCTCTTACTCTTAGTTCTCTTTTAACTGCTGATTTTAGGGGGGGTAATTGTTTTATCTTTCCTATGAATTGTTTGATTGTTTCCATCAATTTTTCTTCTTCTACTTCTTTATGAAGATGCATCAGACAAACATATTCTTTAGGTGCGGTAAGAAGAAATTGAGTAATCCTAGTAGCTTTACCTAAAGCGATAGGTTGTACACCGGTAACAGCAGGGTCTAAAGTTCCAGAGTGGCCGGCTTTATTGATATTAAGAATTTTTTTGACATAATCAGAAGTTTGATGAGAGGTCGGTCCTTTAGGTTTATCAATGTTGACGATACCGTAATTAATTAGTTCTTCAGCAGTTCTTTCTTGAGGGTATTTTCCAAATTCTCCCATTGCTTCTTTCTTTACAAAGATTTGTTTGTCTTTCATCAAGATTGAAATTTTAATGAATATATTTAAAGATTGCGAATAAATCAAAGCTGTAGTATCCCGTTTTTAGTTCCGGTTAGTATTATGGCTTTTGGTGGTCATAATGTACAAACTAACTTTTAAGAAAAGAACTTGGATTGTAAAGCAAGTTCTTAAAGGAATTCCAAGAGTAAAAGTTGCTCTTGCACAAG